>DAOTYL010000085.1:0-11292 GCA_034434955.1 Anaerolineae bacterium
GGACGAAAACGGACGGCAGTACCGCACCGATCCTCAACAGGTGCGCTATGAGGATACCAGCGTCCCTTGGACATGGGTCACCAGCGAGCGGGACAACATTGTTGTTCACAGCGATGGACGTGACCCTGCCCTCGGCAACATGGCATTAGAGATAGCACACGACGCGAGAACGCAGATCAATCATATGCTCGGCACATCTTACGGAAATGCGCCGCACGAGGTCCTACATCTGTACGTCTACCCTGAACTGGTGCCTCTGGCGAGCAGTCTGCGTTTACACGGACGGCGTGTGCAGGATTGGATCGCAGCCTATGCCATCCCTGAACAGCGCGTGGCGCTGATCGCCGTGACATCTGGCCCCGATCAGGTTGCCAACTTACAGCGCGACATCTCCCACGAAGTGGCACACCTCATCCTAGCCGCTGCGCTGGGCGCCTCTTACGAGGGCATACCGGCTTGGTTCAACGAGGGGCTGGCGCTGATGACGGCCCCTGAACCCGATCCCACATTGGAAAGCACGCTCGCCGTGGCCACCCGCGAAGGCCGTACATTCCCGTTAGAGGCCCTATGCCCCTCCACCTTTGGCGGCCTGTCACCGCAAGAGGCAGCGTTGGCCTACGCCCAGAGCGAGAGTGTGATGCGCTATATGGTCAACCGCTTCGGCACATCACAGGTACGCACGCTGTTGGCCGCTTACGCAAGCGGCCTTTCCTGCGGCGATGCGGTAGAACAGGCTCTCGGCATCTCTTTGACAGAGCTGGAAACCCAATGGCATAATGACTTAGCGCGAGCTGTAACACGCACCCCCCGCGAAAGTTCCTCACTTCTGCTCTGGCTGATCGTGTGGGGTGTGAGCGTGATCTTGGCCCTGCTCTTTATCGCGCCGCAACCGCAGCGCGCTGCTGGGCCACTCCGTCGGGAGTCGGGCGCAGCACTCAACCCGCCGCCGACAACCGAGTAGCCATAGCAACGTGGTGGAGGAAGCCACATGACGGAGGGAAATCGAGCAGATATATGCCGCCTGCATGCCATTGTACATGGTCGTGTGCAGGGCGTTAATTTCCGCTCCTACACCATCCAGGAAGCTACACGGCTGAACCTTACGGGCTGGGTGCGCAACCTACCCGATGGCACCGTCGAAACGGTAGCCGAAGGCCCGCGCCCCGCGCTGGAGTCCTTGCTGGCATTTCTGCACCAGGGGCCACCAGCAGCACGGGTGACCGCTGTAGATGTGAATTGGGAGGAAGCCACTGGCGAATTTGACAGTTTCCGCGTTCGCGGAATCTTTTAACCTTAACCTATCCCCCTACCCCATTAAGCCTGCTGCCCCATGAGACAAAATCCTGAACGTCTTGCTTGGCGCATTCTGCTAGCCGCATTCCTGGTGTTCTTACTATTATGCGGCACTGCTATCTATGCCACCCAGTGGTATCTCTTCCGTTCCATGGTTGAGCTACAGGTCACCCTCAGGGCAGCAAGGGGCACGGTCACCATCACGTTGCCGACCACGCGTGAGGAAATCGCCGTCAGTGGGGAGCGCACCGACCTGAAAGCAGGAACTACCATCCGCACCGATACCAACTCACAGGCGGTCCTCACGTTTTACGATCCACGCAGCGATGAGCCAATTGCCTCTGTGGTTGTGTTGCGCGATAGTGAGGTTTCATTGCAGCAGGCCCTGGGGCCCCGTTTTGGGCTGAACCGTTCCCCCTTCATCATTGCCATCCATGCTCTCGCCGGCCGTAGTGAAGTTCTCATCCTCCACTCTAGCGAGCGCGGTGTCGCCTTTACAGCAACCTCGCCCCATGCTGCCATCAATTTCCGCGAGGTTGGCCACTATGCATTGGAGGTTACCGATCGACGCACGCGCGTCTCCATACAAAAAGGCCTTGCCACCGTCACCGATCTCACGTCCGACAGCACCATCAACCTGACATCCAACCGCCAGACGATTGTCAGGCAAGGCAGCAGTAATGAGCCACCAGTGCTGGAGGCAGAGGTCTCGCTTCTGCAAGACGGCGACTTTGCACAGGGAGTGAATGCGGCATGGCGACTCACCAGCGTTGGCGAACCGGCAGGGAAGATATACGGCGCTGTGATTGAGGGGCGTCCCAGCTTGGTGATCGATCGCTCGCAGGCCAACTGGCCCGATCTGCGCCTAGACCACGGCGAGACACGGCTCACCCAGGAGGTGAACGCAGACATCAGCGCCTACGAATATCTGGAGCTGCGCGGAACTTTCTACGTGGAAGAGCAGTCGCTCTCAACCTGCGGCATAGAAGGCAGCGAATGTCCGATGATGATCCGCCTCGACTATCTGGACGCCAACGGGACAGAGCGTGTCTTCATTCACGGCTTCTATGCTTACTACGATCCGGGACTCAATTACCCTTTGGCTTGTGATACCTGCCGCACCGAGCATGAGGGGATCGGCCTGCGCACGTGGTTCACTTACCGCTCGGGCAACTTGATCAACATCCTTCCCCCCGATCAGCGCCCCGTTTTCATCCAGCGGCTCAGCTTCTACGCCTCCGGTCACGCCTACAAGGTATACGTCTCCGAGATGGACCTGCTGGTGGCACGTCAGTGATCTCTATTTTCCTGCTGATTAGAAATCGCGTGCGCTGATCGCCGTCACGATAGACGTCGGTCGCCCCGCCTCGCTACGCCAGGCCTCAGCTTCATAGTGCTGGGCCGCCGAGACGGCGAAGGCGAAAGCCGCCCCTACGCCGGCCTGACGGCGCAGGTAGTTGTAGTACTGCACATACTGGTTGCCCTTCACCTGAGGGCTGATGTTCGACGCCGGGTTGCTGAACTCGGTGATAAGCAACAGCTTATCCGGCCATTCGTCGAGGTAATGCTGCCAGATCATCCCCTTATCGCGTGCGAACATGGCGGCATCGCTGTCCCAGTAGCAATGGCAACCTATCCAGTCAGCATGGGAGATGGCACCGGCTGCGCCTTCTAGAAAAGCATCATGGCTAAAGCGCACACCGGAAACGCTGGGGCCCGGAGAAAGCCCCGGCCAGCCAAAGCGCGCCTCTGGAAACCGAGGCCGTAGCAGCCCGACGACCTCCAGAAACCATTGGGCAAACTCGCGGCCATCGCGCCAGCTTGTGCCATAGCCTTGTACGGTCAGATTCGGCTCACTATGCACCTCAAAATAACGCACACCTTGCTCATAAAAGCGCACCAGATCGCCCTCCACTTCCTGCACGAACTGCTGTGCCGTCATAGGGCGGCCTGCAAAATCCGCCGTCAAACGCGCTGCCAAGAACATATCGGCGTTGATCTCACGCGCCCGCTCGACGTCCTCGCTCGCTGAATGCGAGTTGAGCATCAGCGCCTCAATACGAGCCGCCTGCACCACAGCCCAATCGGCATCCTGCATGGCCGCACCAATGCGCGCGTGTAGCCCAATCAGGCAGCGCCCATAGGGCCAACCTTCCGCTCCTCGCGGGGTCGTGGCGCTCTCCGCCCGCCGCACTAGATAGGGCGTGGGATCGATAATGTCCGCAGGGTAGCGCGTCTCACCTGCAGCGCTGGCCCCCTCTTTTTTGAGTGTCAGATGCAGGTGGCTCCCCACCGAATTGCCCGTACTATCGGCCAATCCGATCACCTCGCCTGCCCTCACATACTGCCCCATATGTACCAGCGCCTGATTGAGGTGGGCATAGATGGTCTTGTAGCCATCTGCATGGCGAATACGCACGTGAATACCGTAGGGATGACCGCCTGATCCATCATGGACTTGATACACCTGCCCGTCCGCACAGGCATAGATGTTGCTGTTGAACGGCGCACGGATGTCAACTCCATCATGGCCGGGCAATCCCCAGCGGCGATAGACCTCCGCGTTAGCTCCGAAAGCCTGCACAATAACCGGATGGTCGGTGGGCCACTGCAATGTGATAGGCAAGCGGGGACGCGAAGCGAGCACCTCCCGATCGCCGAAGCGCAGGCCGCGAGCAATGCGATCGATCAACAGCTGGCGAAGCTGCGCTGGACTGCGCACCTCAAGCACATCGAGCGGGACATCCGGTGCATTCCGTTGGAGCCAAAGCACGATGTCGCCATAATCGGGATAGCCGCCCGGCAGGCTGACTACCGAAATCACCTGATGAGGGCGGTGGAAGGAAGCGGCGTTCTCCGGGCGCGGCGTGACAAACACGCCAAACCGCGCCGCATAATCGCGGACGGCTTGCACCCAATCCCAATAGTCTTTTGTCGGCAGCAACATAATGTGGGGCTTGGCTGTGTCAGCAGGCATGGCTCCCTCTTCCCTCCGTTGGGTATGCGCGGTTATAGCATAGTCGTCAAAGGCGCCCAAGTCAAAAGCACTCGCTATTGGGTTGCCGTTGCGCTAAACTTCAAGATGCTGACCGACAGCACAGCAAAAACACTCACTCGGTGAAGCTGCTTATGCCTCAAAAGGCCCTCAACATTACCCTGCTGATCGGACTTCTCTTCTTGCTCCCCGCATGTGCGGCCATACAGCCGCCCCCTACCGTGAACTTGCGCCGAGGAGAGGTGCAGCGCGGTGCCATCGATGCGGTGGTCAGTGCCACGGGCACGCTGCTACCGGAGGCGCAAATTGGCCTCAGCTTTGAGCAGGTGGGAATCGTCCGCGAGCTGTACGTACAATCCGGCGATGTTGTGGTAGCAGGCCAACCTCTTGCTCGCCTAGACACACGCCGCTTAGAGATCGCCGTGCGGCAGGCTGAACTGGCGCTTCAGGCTCAGCAGCTGAACTACGACCGTCTCTTTCTGCCACCCAGTGACGCCCAACTGGCCGCTGCCTATGCCGCCATTGAGAGCGCTCAGGCCGCTTACGAACAGGCCGCACAAGGCACCGATCCCGAGGCTCTGCGCATCGCAGAAATGGAGTATCAACGCGCCTATAATGCCTACATACAGGCTGATATGCAGTTGCGTGCCGTACAGTGGTACCTGCCCGAATCCCAACTGGTCGCCATCCGCGAGCAGGCCAATCAGGCGCTCATTCAGGTTGAGATCGCACGTCTGCGGCTCGATCAACTTCAAGCCGGGCCGGATGAGTTCGCGTTGGCTGCTGCACGGGCGGGTATCGCACAAGCCCAAGCAGACCTCGCCCGTCTGCTGGAAGGCCCTTCCGATCTGGAAGTCGCCCGCGCTCAGGTGCAGATTGATCAGGCCCAGCTCGCCCTTGATCGCGCCCGCCAACAGCTGGAAGCCGCCACTTTACGCGCCCCTGTCGATGGCATCGTTGCTGAGGTGAATGTGCAGGTTGGTGCACCGGCCCCCACCAATCGCCCCGCGCTAACGCTGATCGACGCCTCACACCTGCATGTAGAGGTCGCTATCGACGAAATGGACATTGCCCGCCTGACGATAGGCCAACCTGCTCGAGTCACCCTTGACGCCCTACCGGGTGAAACGCTGGAAGGACAGGTAACGGCCATCGCGCCGGCTGCAACCAGCGAGGGCGGCGTGGTGACTTACCAAGCCCGCATCGACCTCGCCCCAACCGATCTACATTTGCTCGTAGGCATGACGGTCACCGCGGAGATCATCGTCCAACGGCTGGAAAATGTCCTGCTGGTGCCTAACTGGGCTATTCGCTTTGACCGCGACACCCAGCAAGCTTACGTCAGCGTGCTCGCGCCCGATGGCATCACTGTTCAAGAGGTTCCGGTGGTGCTTGGCCTGCGCGGCGACCCATTCAGTCAGGTGGTGGCCGGCGTGGAGGAAGGGCAAACTGTTGCTGTCAGCGTAACTCCTGAACAGATCACCTTCTTCGGAGGAGAAGAGTAAGCCTGTGCTCACACTACGTCGTGCGCTGACCATTGGTGGAGGAATCGGTGTGCTTGCGGTGGTCGCAGCAGGCGCTTACTTTATGCTGCGCGACTCGTTAGGAGCGCCAAGGCAACAAGAGGAGACCTACCGCAGTGCAGTCATTGAGCGCGGCAATCTGCGCGAGACAGTAAGTGCCACCGCTCCTCTTGAGGCCCGTCAACGCCTGGATTTAACCTTTCTGCAATCGGGGCGGGTAGAGGCAGTGTTGGTGGAGCCCGGGCAACGCGTACAGGCCGGCGATCTCCTCATGACACTGGACAGCAGCCGTGCACAGCTGGACCTTGTGGATGCTCAGCTAGCCCTCGATCTGCAACGCATTGCGCTGGAGCAGCTACGCAGCGGCCCCAGCCAGAACGAGATCGCCGCTGCCGCCGCTGCCGTGCAGCGTGCCCAAGCCCAGCTGAACCAGATCAGCCAGCCCGTCGGCGCAGAAGCCATCCGCATCGCGCAGGCCAATCTGCAGCTGGCTGAGTCGCAGCGGGCCATCGCCTACCAAGATTGGAGCAACCAGATCGACCTGTACGGCAGCGGTTATCAGGTCGATATCGCCCAGAAACGCGCCGAATCGGCGGAGCTGGCGGTGGAGATCGCCAAGCTGGAATTGGCCAATGCCCAAGAGGGCGCTTCGGCAGGCCAGATAAACGCAGCCCGCGCAGCGGTACACCAGGCGCAAGCGGCGTTGAGCCGCCTGCTAGAAGGCTCCAACGAGATCGACTTGCAATTGGCAGAACTCCAGATCGCACAAGCCGAGCTAGCGCTGGAGAGCGCTCGTGCGTCGCTGGACGATACGCGCATCATTGCTCCTTTTAGCGGGATCGTCAGCGCGGTAAATTACAAAGTAGGGGAGCAGGCAGTGGCCGGCTTACCTGCCGTAACCTTGCTGGATGACTCTTCCTTCTACGCAGACGTACTGATCGATGAGGTGGACATCGTCCGTGTGCAAGAAGGTCAGCTGGCTTTTATCGAACTAGATGCCTACCCCGAGGCCGAGGTCTCCGGACACGTGGAGCGTATCTCGCCGGTGGCAGTCAACATTGGCGGAGTCAACAGCTTTGAGGTGCGCGTGAGCATCGCATCGTCCAGCGTTCCTCTGCGCGACGGCATGACGGCCTCCGTAGAGATCGTGGTCTCGGACCTGACCGATGTGCTGCTCGCACCCAACTGGGCCATCCGCTTCGACCGCACCACTGGCAAAGCCTATGTAAACGTGCTCCGCGAAGATGGAACGGTGGAAGAAGTGGAGATTGAAATTGGTGCACGCGGCGCAACCATGAGCGAGGTGCGGGCAGGACTGCGAGAGGGCGATGTAGTGGTGGTTAGCCTGCAACGCGAGGGCCTTCGGTTCTTTGAAGGAAACGGTGAATAGTGTGGAGTGGGCAATGCTGGACTCAGGAGATGGTAAGGACAGCCGCGTACCGGTGATCGAGGTGCGCAATCTGCGCAAAGTTTACCGCATAGGTGAGGTAGAAGTCCATGCTCTGCGCGGCGTCTCACTGACCATTGAACGTGGCGAGTTGGTGGCCATCATGGGGCCATCTGGCTCTGGCAAATCCACCATGATGAACCTGCTTGGCGCATTGGATACTCCCACCGAAGGGGAATATTATCTGGATGGCATCGATGTCAGCCGCCTCGGTGATCGCCAACTCGCTGAGATCCGTAACCGCAAGATCGGGTTTGTTTTTCAGAACTTTAACCTCCTCCCGCGTACCAGTGCCGTGCGGCAGGTGGAGCTGCCCCTCATCTATGCCGGGGCACGCAACCGCCGCGCCCGCGCTATCGAGGCGCTCAAGGCAGTAGGGCTGGGCGACCGGCTGGATCACACACCGGCTGAGCTCTCCGGTGGCGAACAACAGCGGGTGGCTATCGCCCGTGCGCTCGTCAACAACCCTTCCATCATCTTGGCCGATGAGCCAACCGGCAACTTGGATACCAAATCCGGCACGGATGTATTGCGCATCTTCCAGTGGTTGAACGAGGAACAGGGGATCACTGTGATCCTTGTCACCCATGACCCGTTCATCGCCCAGCATACACGGCGCATCATCATGCTGCGCGATGGGCGCATCATCGCCGACCGTCCCGTAAGCAATCCCTACCGCGCGGGCGAAGTGGAACGTCCCTCTGGTCAGAGCCTAACAGACCTGGGTATTACGCTAAAGGGTGACGTATGAACCTGAGCGAGAGCTTCCGCGTAGCCTGGAGCAGTCTGCTGGCGAATAAGCTGCGCAGCGCACTGACCATGCTGGGCATCATCATCGGCATTTTTGCCGTGATCGTCCTCATCTCCATCGGGCGTGGGTTGGAAGCCATCGTTAACGAGGAGTTCAACGCCATCGGCTCTAACCTGCTCTTTGTTTTCCCCATCACGCCGGGTGAACGGGCTGTGGGTGGCCCACCCCCAACGCGAGGTAGTCAAGGCCTCAGCAATGCCGATGTGGCTGCCCTGCGCGATCCCTTCCGTGCGCCCGATGTAGCCGCTGTGGCCCCTATTGTGCGGCGCAGTCGGCTGGTGACCTTTGGCCGCGAGGAGACGGAAACCACCATCACCGGCGTAACGCCCGAATATGAGTTCGTGCGCAACTCACCCGTTGCAGAAGGCTCCTTCATCACCGAGGAGCATATGGTCTCTGAGTCGCGTGTGGCCGTTTTAGGCCAGACGGTTGTGGAGAGCCTGTTTCAGGAGTACGAAGACCCCATCGGGCAAACTATCCGTATTGAAGGCATCCCCTTCCGCGTCATTGGGGTGCTGGCCGAGAAAGGGGGCGGCTCCTTCGGCGATGAGGATGATATCATCCTCATCCCTCTCTCGACGGCCCAAAAGCGCTTATTCCAGAACCGCAACCGCAGCGGTGAGTATGTGGTGGACATTATCTTTGTTGAGGCAGTAGACGAGGCAAGCATGGATGCGGCAGCGCTACAGGTCACCGAGATCCTGCGCGACCAGCATGGCATCCGCTTCCGCGATGAGGACGACTTTCAGGTCATCACCCAGCAGGAGATTCTCTCCGCTGCCGGCCAGATCACAGGTGCTGTGACCATCTTTCTAGGCGTCATCGCTGCTATATCGCTCCTTGTGGGTGGTATTGGGATCATGAATATCATGCTGGTCTCCGTCACCGAACGCACACGGGAGATCGGGTTGCGCAAAGCGGTGGGGGCCAAGCGGCGCGACATTCTGATCCAGTTCCTCATCGAATCCACCCTGCTCTCGGTTGTGGGTGGTGCAATCGGCATCGCTCTGGGGGCCTTGGGGGCGGCAGTCGCCGAGCAGCTGGTGCAGGACCTCAAGACGGTGGTCAGCATAGACACAGTTGCGCTGGCGACGGCAGTCTCGGCGGCTATCGGCATCTTCTTCGGGATTTACCCTGCTTACCGTGCCGCACGCCTCAACCCGATTGATGCGCTGCGCTACGAGTGAGGCCGGACGATGCCTAAAATCTGGCGTGACTTTTTCCGGCGGTTAGGCATCGCTACGGTGCTCCTGCTGATTGCTAACCTCGCCGTGGTGGCTTTCTGGTCGCCACAGTGGTTCACCTACTGGCAGGTCCCCGCAAGCTGCACGATCTTCATCTGCTTGTTGGGAGTGCTGCTCTATGACACCTTGATGCGCGACCGTCCACGCTAGCAGCAGCGATGATTGACGCCCCCCCTTCCCCCTGCTATGATTGAGAAAGGACATTTGGGAGATTCGGAACATTCAATATGGACGAAAACCTGCGGGCAGTGCGTGACAGCATGATCAGAGGCCTCGGCGAGCTGACCGATTTCTTCGGCTTCAGCCCCGTAATGGGCCATCTCTACGGCGCACTGCTGATGAGTCCTGAGCCACTCTCGCTCGACGAGTTGCAAGAAATCGTGGGGCGCTCGAAGGCCAGTGTCAGCATGAACATGCGTGCTCTCGAGCGCTGGAACATGGTGCGTCAGGTATGGGTAAAGGGCGACCGGCGTAAGTTCTACGAGGCTGAGGGCGATCTGTGGAAGGTTATCACCTCGATTATCGAGAGCCGCGAACGGCGTGAAGTCGGAGTGGCGCTGAAGGTGCTGGAAGAAAACAGCCAGCGGTTGGAAGCAGCCAAATCGTGCCTCTCCGATGAAGAGCGGCGGCTTGCCGAACACTATCTAGAGCGCGTGCGCGACTTGCAACGTTTCTTCCAGCTCGCCCAGACTGCCTTGGAGATGCTGCTCATGCGCGGCGCTCCACCCCAGTTGGACGACCTCGCTGCCGTATACCGTCCCACAGCCAAGTCGGAATGAAGGTCAGACGAGCAGCCTTCGCCGCTGGGGCAGGTCACAAAATTGACAAGCCCTGTCCAGAAATAATATAATCCGTTCAGAAAGTTCCGAAAGGAACAAAGCACCCAGGGGAGGCCCCGATCATGAATCTCGAAGAAGCCCTGCGCGCCGTGGATGCCCGCATGTATGAAGTCGTAGCCAGTGAGGTCACGGTGCTGCAGGAAGCTAGCCGTCACATCATCACTGCTGGTGGCAAGCGGGTCCGCCCCAGAGTGTTGTTGCTCTCTTATCAGGCTGCGGGCGGCACCGATCTGGCCGAGGCAGTGCCGGTAGCCGCGGCCGTTGAGCTGGTACATACCGCCACGCTGGTGCATGACGACATCAACGATCACGGCGTCATGCGCCGCGGTCGGGTGACGATCAACGAGAAGTGGGGACGCACTTTTGCCCTGCTGACCGGCGATTTTCTGTTCACCAAGGTCTATGAATTGATGGCCCCCCACAAGGACCTCAACGTCACTTTCGCTAACGCCACCGTGGCATTAGTGGAGGGCGAGACCTTGCAGGCAGCAGCAGCCAAAGATGACGCCCTAGACCGCGAAACCTACCAGCAGATTGTAGCCAAAAAAACGGCTTCGCTTTTCCGCGCCGCAGCGATGCTCGGCGCACAACTGGCCAAAGCCGACCCCCAGATCGTGGAGACGCTGGGAGAGTATGGCTTCTATCTGGGGCTGATTTTTCAGATTGTGGACGACCTGCTCGACCTCACCGGCGACCCACGCCTGATGGGCAAGGCGACTGATGTGGACCTCGTTCAAGGCAAAGGCGTAGCAGCCGCTATCGCCAAGGCTACCGGCAACGGGCGTCTACTTGAGGAGGTGTCAGCCCAAGAAGCAGCCACCGTATCGGCAGATGACCCTTTCCTCGCGATCAAGCGGCGCCTGATCGCGGGCGGGGCTGTGGAAGAAGGGCGAAAGATGGCGCATCTGATCGCAGCGCAGGCCCATGCTGTGCTGGATCGCCTTCCACCTCATCCAGCAGTTGACGGGTTGCGCGAGTTGATCGGGCTGGTGCTAGAACGCGATCGCTGATCCTGGCCTGTCATTTACAACAGGGCGCCGCACGGCATAGGCCGGAGCGGCGCCCTTTGATCTTTCACCTTTCACACGGTATGCTTGGCTCGCTATGTTCCTAGATGAGGCAAAGATTCACGTGAAGGCT
>DAOTYL010000086.1:0-17664 GCA_034434955.1 Anaerolineae bacterium
CCGTGCATGACGAAAAACCCTTCTTCATGCGCGACCGTTGGGAGTATGATCCCAACGCTAAGCCGCGCCGCAACCCGGATGCCCATCTGGGTTTTAACACGCGGGCGCTGCACAGCGGATTTCACCCCCTTAAGGACGTGGAGAAGTTCCGCGCCTTTGTGCCGCCCCTTGTGCAGTCCATGACCTACCCCTACGAGCGTTTTGACCGCTTTCCCGATTACATCTACGGGCGCAGCAAGACGCCCACCGTCAGCGTGCTGGAGGAGCGGCTGGCCGCGCTGGAAGGCGGCGAGGCCTGCGTAACGGCTTCTTCCGGCTCGCAGGCGCTCTTCAACCTCATCTACACCATCGCCCGCCCGGGCGATAACGTGGTCACCAGCCTCAACATCTTCGGTGAGGGCTACAAGCAGGCCGCCGCCATCTTTCCGGAACGCAGCGGTGTACAGTTCCGCTTTGTGCCGAACCCCGCCGACCCTGCCTCTTGGGATGAGCAGATCGACCGCCGCACACGCCTTGTATGGGTGGAAACGCCCAGCAATCCCTGCCTCTTCGTCACCGACATCGCCGCTGTAGCCGAGGTGGCCCATGCCCGCGGCGTGCCGCTGCTTGTGGATAACACCATTGCTACCGCTGCACTCCAACAGCCGCTGGCGCTTGGCGCGGACATCGTCCTGCTCTCCATCACCAAGTTCCTGGCGGGCAACGCCAGCGTACTGGGCGGGGCGATCGTGGGGCCGGAGGCGCTGACCGAAGATGTGCGCTGGAACACCACTGAATTCATCGGCGCGGTGATGCAGCCCTTTGAGGCCTGGCTCACCCTCCAATTTCTGGAGACGCTCTCCCTGCGCATGGAGCGCCACAGCGCCAACGCCCAACAGGTGGCCGAGTTTCTGGCCGCTCACCCCAAAGTGAAGCACGTCAATTACCCCGGTTTGCCCTCCCACCCCCAGCACGATCTGGCCAAGCGCCAGATGAAAGCAGGCGGCGGCCTGCTCTCGTTTGTGGTGCCGGGCGGCATGGCGGGCGCGGCCAAAGTCATGGATAGCACCAACCTGATCGTCCATGCCGTCACCTTCGGCACCAGCCGCACCATCTTCATGCATCCGGCGACCATCACCCATGAGCACATGACGCCCGCCGAGCGTGCCGCTGCCGGCATTGATGACGGCCTCATTCGCCTCTCGGTGGGGTTGGAGGACGCGCAGGACATCATCGCCGATCTAGACCAAGCGCTGGCAAAGTTGTAGACTAGGGACGGGGCACAGGATTCCCTTCCGCACAAGGAGAGCAATTGCTATGTCTGAGTCTGAGCGCAAAAAAGTCACGCTGCCGATGCTGTTTGAGAAGTACCAGCGCGGCGAGCCGATCACCATGCTGACCTGCTATGACTACCCCACCGCCTACTTTCAGGATCAGGCGGGGGTGGATATGGTGCTCGTCGGCGACAGCCTCGGCATGACCATGCTGGGCTATGAGAGCACCCTGCCGGTGACGATGAACGACATGATCCGCCATGCGCAGGCCGTGCGGCGCGGTGCACCCCATGTATGGCTCATCGGTGATATGCCCTACATGACCTATCAGCCCTCGGTGGAGGATGCCATCCGCAACGCCGGCCGTTTTATGGCCGAGGCAGGGTGCGATGCCATCAAACTGGAAGGCGGGCGCGAGATGGCCGACCGCTTAGAGGGCATCGTCAAGGCGGGCATTCCGGCGATGGGGCACTTGGGGCTGACGCCGCAAAGCGCCTCGGCGCTGGGTGGCTTCCGCGTGCAGGGGAGGGGGGCGGCGCAGGCCAAGCGCATCATTGAGGACGCCAAGATATTGGAAGAGGCGGGGGCTTTCTCCATCTTGCTGGAGCTGGTGCCCGACCGCGTCTGCCAAATCATCACCGAACGCGCCCATATCCCCATTATCAGCCTCGGATCGGGGCCGCATGCCAACGGCCAATTGCTGATCTACCACGATATGTTCGGTCTCTACCCTCGCTTTAAGCCCAAAATGGCCAAGATGTACGCCAACGCTGGCGAGGTGATCTTGAACGGCCTCAAGCAGTATGTGGAGGAGGTCACCAACCGCACCTTCCCCGCACCGGAAAACTACTTCAGCATGAAAGACGAGGACTACGAAGAACTGCTCACCTTGCTGGGGGATCGATCGTGACCTTTGCCGAACGTGTGAAGCACCTCAAAGCCGAAGGGGCCTACCATGTCCTTGCCAAGGCGCAGGCGTTGGAAGCCCAGGGGCGCGACATCATCCATCTGGAACTGGGCGAGCCGGACATCCGCTCCTTTCCGCACATTGTGCAGGCAGGTGTGCGTGCCATCGAGGAAGGGCGCGTGCGCTACACACCGCCGCGCGGCATCGCTGCCCTGCGCGAGGCTATCGCCGAGGATGCCGGTCGGCGGCGCGGCATGACCATCCACCCCGATCAGGTGGTCATCAGCCCGGGGGCCAAACCCAACCTCTTCTTCCCCACCCTTGCTCTGGTGGAGCCGGGGGATGAGGTCATCTACCCCGACCCGGGCTTCCCCACCTATGAGGCGATGATCGGCGTGGCGGGCGGCGTGCCCGTCCCCGTGCCGCTCAGCGAGGAGAAAGGCTTCTCCTTTGACCTGGAGGCCTTTGACCGCCTTATCAGCGAGCGCACGCGCCTCATCATCCTCAACTCGCCGGCCAACCCCACCGGCGGTGTGATCCCCCTGGAGGACCTACGGCACATCGCCGAGGTAGCACTGCGCCGCAATTTGTGGGTCATCTCGGATGAAATCTACGCCCGTCTGGTGTACGACGGCTTGAGCGCCCCCAGCATCGCCGCACTGGACGGCATGGCCGAGCGCACCGTCATCGTGGACGGCTTCTCCAAGACCTACGCCATGACCGGCTGGCGGCTGGGCTACGGCATCATGCCTCGCCCGCTCGCCGAACGTATGAACCTGCTGCTGACCCATTCGGTGGGCTGCACGGCGGACTTCACCCAATATGCTGGATTGGCGGCCATCAGCGGCCCCCAGCATTGGGTGGATGAGATGGTGGCCGAGTATCAGCGCCGCCGCGATGTGCTCGTCGCCGGTCTGAACGCCATCCCCGGCGTGCGCTGCCAGATGCCGCAGGGGGCTTTCTACGCCTTCCCCAATGTCACGGCCCTCGGCAGGTCCTCCGATGAGCTAGCAGACCTGCTGCTGGAGGAGGCCGGGGTAGCATTGTTGCCCGGCACGGCTTTTGGCCGCTACGGCGAAGGCTATCTGCGCATTGCCTACGCCAACTCGGTGGAGAACATCCGGCGGGCGCTGGAACGTATCGGTGAGACCTTCTCCCGCCTCATGCGTGGATGACGCCGGAGGGACGCCCTACAGGACCTCTGTTGAACCACCTTCGCTCCCACGTTTGCCCGCCGCCGGCCTTTCTGCTACACTCGCCTGCGGAGGAGAGCGCAGCGGTGTGTGCTTGGCTGTGCCGATCCGCTGGGAACGATGGGGACCTACCATATACTGGTTGTGGATGACGACCGAGGCGCAGCGCGGCTGATCGCCATGCTGTTGGAGCGGCAAGATTACCGCGTGAGCATCGTCTACAGCGGGCAAGCCGCGCTGGAGGCTGCGCAGGCCGATCCGCCCGACCTGATCATCCTTGATGTGATGATGCCTTACATGGATGGCTACGCCGTAGCACGGCAGTTGCGGGCGCTGCCGGCGACGGCCCATATCCCCATCATTATGTTCACAGCAAAGGGCCTGGCGGATGACAAAGCAGAGGGCTTTGAGGCGGGCGTGAACGACTATCTGACCAAGCCCGTCCATCCGGCAGAATTGGCAGCGCGGGTCAAGGCCGCTCTGGCGAACAGCGCTTCTGCTGCCCCTGAATCTCCGGCAGAGGATGCCCCCGATCCGCCCGACGACGCCCTGCGCCCCCTGATCGAGCGGGCCGCCGACCTGCTGCGCAGCGCACGCTATGCTGTCGCCCTCACTGGTGCGGGCATCAGCACGCCCTCCGGCATCCCTGATTTTCGCAGCCCGCGCTCCGGCCTCTGGGAGCAGGTGGACCCGCTGGAAGTGGCTTCCATCTACGGTTTCCGCCGTGACCCTGCCCGCTTCTTCGCTTGGATCCGCCCACTGGCGCGTCTCATCGCCGAGGCCAGCCCCAATCCGGCGCACCTTGCGTTGGCGCGGCTGGAGCAGATGGGCGTCCTGAAGGCGCTCATCACGCAGAACATCGACACGCTGCACATACGGGCCGGATCGCGGGTGGTGTACGAGATACATGGGGACATGCGCGAGGCAACCTGTGTGGAGTGCTTCCGTACCTATCCCACTGCGCCGTTCCTTGAGCATTTCATCGCCACGGGGCAAGTGCCGCGCTGTGAGCACTGCGGCGGCGTGCTGAAGCCCAACGTGATCCTCTTCGGTGAGGCGCTGCCGGTAAAGGCCATGCAAGCTGCCCAGCGCGCCGCCCGTGATTGCGATGTGATGCTGGTTGCGGGGTCATCGCTGGCGGTGGCACCCGCCTCCGATCTGCCCCTTGTGGCGCTAGCGCACGGTGCACAGCTGATCATCGTCAATTTCGAAAGGACCTTTGTGGACGATGAGGCTGCCGTCGTCATCCACGATGATGTGGCCCGCGTCCTGCCGTATCTGGTGCACCTGTTGGAAGATGAGAAGCGGTGAGACAGCGTGTTTTAGAAGTGATGAGCACCATAGAGTGATGCTCATGAGCAACCGGGCTTTACCCCTGAACACGAGGCGCGCAAGTGGTGGATGAGCAACCTTCCGCTGATCTGCCACAGGAGCTGCTACAGCGCTATGAGCGTCGGCTGGCCTGCTACGAGCGGCTGATTGAGATCAGCCGCACGCTGACCGCCACGCTGGACCTCGACGCCCTTTTGGAGCATATCCTCACCGCCGCCGTCGACCTGACCGAGACCGAGGCGGCTTCTATCCTACTCATCAGCCGCAGCGGTGCGCTCCAATTTGAGGCCTCATATAACCCCGACGGCCTCTCCTTGCCCTCCATTGAAGTGCCACTGGAGGGCAGCATCGCTGGCTGGGTGGTGATACACAACGAGCCGCTGGTGATCCCCGACCCGCGCCGTGATCCGCGCTGGTCCAGCGCTGTGGACGAGGCGACGACCTTCGTCACACGCAATCTGCTGGCCGTGCCCATGCGCACCTCCCGCAAAGTCATCGGCTGCTTGGAGGCGCTCAACAAGAAGGATGATCAGGCCTTCACCGAGGAGGATGTCGACGTGCTGACCACGCTCGCTGCCCAAGCGGCAGTGGCGATTGAGAACGCACGCCTGTTCGAGCAGAGCGACCTTATCGCGGAGATGGTGCACGAGCTGCGTGCGCCGCTGGCGGCGATCAAAGCCATCACCCACCTCATCCTGCGCCCCGAACTGAGCGAAGAGAAGCGCCGCTCGCTGGTGGATACCATCGCCAACGAGACGACACGCCTGACGCGCCTGACGACCGAGTTTCTGGACCTCGCGCGGCTGGAATCGGGGCGCACGCGCCTCCAGCGCGGACCTGTCAACCTGCCTGTGCTGCTTCATGAGGCCGTGATGACCATCCAGCCGCAGGCCGCCGACCGTCATCTGACGGTGGCGTTGGACATCACGCCGACGGATTTCCCGACCCTTATGGGGGATGCGGAGAAACTCAAGCAGGTGATGCTTAACCTGCTCACCAATGCGGTGAAGTACAACTGCGATGGGGGGCATGTGTGGGTGCGTGCCTTCCTCGGTGGGGACGGCCAGCATGCGCAGATAGAGGTGCAGGACACAGGGCCGGGCATTCCTCCACAGTATCTGGAGCACCTCTTTGAGAAGTTCTACCGCGTGACCGACGCCGAGGGGTACACCGAAGGCACAGGGCTGGGGCTGGCCATCGCCCGCCGCATTGTGGAGATGCACGGCGGGACGATCGGCGTGCAGAGTGAGGTGGGGGTCGGGACGACATTCTCGTTCACCCTGCCGCTCCCCCGTTGAGGGAAAAAAGTTCGCCTCATTCGCGAACCGATTTCAAATCTCCAGAATGACTTTCAGCGTCCCCTTCTGCGCGGCGTGCTCAAAGGCAGCTATACCCTCCTCCAGCGGATAGCGGGCATCGATCAGTGCGTCCACGTCCACCAATCCCCGCGCCAACAGGCGGATGGCTGCCGCGAACGGCCCACAGCGCGAGGTGTGCACCTGTACCTCATCCACCACAGCGCGGGTGAGATCGGCCTGCGGCAGGCCGTGATAAGTGCTCTTGAGGTGGATCACCCCCCGCGGACGGACGATGTTCAGCGCCGCCGCAAACCCTTCCGCCGTGCCGGTGCAGTCGATCACCACATCGGCACTGCGCGGCGCAAGGCTGCCCTCCTCCGCCGCCCGAATCCCCCATTTGGCCAGCAGATCGAACGGGCGGGCGTGGCGGGCGATGACCGTCAGATCGCAGCCGGTGAGTGCCACTACCTGCGCGGTGAGCAGGCCCAGCTTGCCCGCTCCTATCAGCACCACACGTTGGTGGGGGCTGATGTGCGTGAGATGCAGGGTTTGCAGCGCCGCCGCCAGCGGCTCCACAAAGACGGCCTGCTCATCGCTCACCGCCTGGGGGAGGGGATGCAGGTTCTCGGCGGGCAGCGTCACATAATCGGCAAAGGCCCCGTCGTGGCGATCAATGCCCAGTGTGGTGCGGTTGGGGCACTGGGTGGGCATTCCGGCGAGGCAGGTGGGGCATTGCCCGCAGGCAAGGTTGATCTCCCCCACCACACGCTGGCCCTGCAGGGGGCCGCTCTCGACGACACCGACGAACTCATGCCCTAGGATACCCCTGAAGCCCATGTACCCCTTGACCAGCTCCAAATCGGTGTTGCAGATGCCTGCCCGGACAACGCGGATCAAGGCGTGGCCGGGTGGGGGGTCGGGAGTAGGATAGGCGGGATCAAAGTGCAGGGCGTTTCCGTCAAAGACCAGGGCACGCATGGAAGAAACCTCCTTGCCCGGGCTATGCCCTCGCCTTCTTTGTAAACGGCAACTCTCCCCGTTCCCACGAGACCAGCAGCGGCACGGCGTTGAAAATGGAGGAGTAAGTGCCGCTTATCAGCCCGATGAGCAGGATGGCGATGAACTGCTTGATCGTCGCTCCGCCGAAGAGCAGGATGGCAACCATCACAAACACGGCGTTGAGCTGCGTGGCCAGCGAACGGTGGATGGTCTCCAGCACCGAGCGGTTGACCACCGTCTCATAGTCCTCGTAGCGATACTTAGGCAGGTTCTCGCGGATGCGGTCAAACATCACGATGGTGTCCTGCACGGAAGAGCCCACGACGGTCAGCATGGCGGTGAGGAACAGCGCATCCACCTCCCAGCCAAAGAGGAGGCCCAGAATGGACATCACGCCCATTGCCACCAGCACGTCGTGGATCATGGCGAAGATGGCACATGCCCCATAGCGCACAGCGTGCGGCAGCTTGCGGAAAGCAAACCAGATGAAGCCCAGGATGATGACCGCAGCGGCCAGCGTGGCGAAGACTGCTGCCTGCGTCACCTCACGGCCAATGGTGGGTGAGACCACATCCAGTGTGGAGCGGCTTTCGTCGATGGGGGCGACGCGCTCCTCCAGCGCGGCCTTGAGGGCGCTCTGCTCATCGGCGGTCAGCGCTCCGGCGCGGATCTGCCAGCGGTTCTCGGCGGGATCGCCCAGCTGCTGGATGATAGGGTCGTCCTGTCCGAGGTCGGTATAGACCTCGCGGATGGCGGTCTCGCTGGCCGGCCCCTCGAACTGCACCTCATAGAGGCTGCCGCCCTTGAAGTCAATGCTCAAGCGCACCGGACTGCCAAAGGTGATGGTGGAGTAGATCATGGCGATAATGCCCGGCACGATGACAGAAGCCGAGATGAGGTAGTAAAGACGGCGGCGTTGCACGAAGTTTGAGAACATGCTTCAGGCCCCCCTCTCCAGCCCCAGCAGCCAGCGCCGTTGCGCCAGCACTTCTTCGCGCAGGGGCAACATCAGGAAGTGCAGGAAGGTATGGGTCACAGTGACGGCGGTGAAAAGGTTGACGACAAGGCCCAGCGCCAGCGTCACGGCGAAGCCGCGCACTGCGCCCGCCCCGAAGCTCGTCCCGAAGGTGTACAGGATGGCGCAGATGATGAGCGTGGAAAGGTTGGAGTCGCGGATGGAAGTCCAGGCGCGGTCAAAACCGGCCTCCACCGCCGCGCCGAGGCGTTTGCCGCGTCGCAGTTCTTCCTTCATGCGCTCAAAGATGAGGATGTTGCCGTCCACCGCCGTGCCCACCGAGATGAGGAAACCGGTGATGGCCGGCAGTGTCATGGTGACCGGCACGAGCTTATAGATCGCCAGGTTGATGAGGGCGAAGATGATAAGCGCCAGCGCAGCAGCGATGCCGGGGATACGGTAGTAGATGAGCATGAAAAGCAGCACGGCAATAATGCCGATAATGCCGGCGCGGATGCTCTGTTCCACCGAAATCTGGCCCAGCGTAGGGCCAACCGTGGCGGTGGATTCCACGCGCAGGGGCACAGGCAGGGCGCCGTAGCGCAACTGGGTGGCGAGCTGCGTTGCCTCCTCCAGCGTGAAGTTGCCGGTGATGATGCCGCGCCCCTCGGTGATGGCGCTCTCAATGCGCGGCGAGGAGATCACCACACCGTCCAGCACGATGCCCAGAATGTCACCCACGTGCGCCGAGGTGTAATCCCCGAATATCTTGGCGCCCTCCTCCGTCAGCGTGAAGCTCACCACTGGTGCGCCCGTCTGGGGGTCAAAGTCCACGTCGGCGGTCTGGAGCACCTCGCCGGTCATCACAGTATGGTAGATGGGGCCGCTGGGCGTCTCCTCACCCTCCGCTGGCGGGTTGAGGTCGGTTTGTATTGGCGTTCCGGGGGGCAACGGCGCAGCACCGAACTCCACAAACTCCAACTGCGCCGTCTCACGGATGAGATCCACCGCGCTCTGGGGGTCGGAGTAGCCGGGCAGCTCCACGATCAAGCGTCGTTCGCCCTGCCTCTGCACCACCGGCTCCAGCGCACCGAGGGCGTCAATACGCGCTTCCACAATGCGCCGCACTTCGTCCATGGCTCCTGCCGGCAGGGGTTTGTCGGGCGGTAGGTCGGCTTCCAGCAGCACACGCAGCCCGCCCGCAAGGTCCAGCCCTTGGCGGATGGCGATGTCGCGGCTGATGTCTTCTGCACCGTCCCCGTTAAGGTCAATGTGGATGCCTGGGTTGTTGGGCAGCGCCACCCATGCCGCGAAGGCCGTCAGCAGGGCGATGATCACCAGCCACGAGATGTGGCGTCCGGGGCGCAACACGATCAGCAGGCCCAACCCCGCAATCACGGCGGCAAGCCAGATAATAAGGAACAGATTCACGGATCTCTCCTGCTCTGTTTGGTGCCGATATGGGATGCTTTGAGCGGGCGGTATCTTAACGCGCCAACGGGAGGGTTGTCAATAAACGCGTCGGATGAGGGCGCTCATGAGGGAGGCTCTCTTCTCTCCAGCGTGGGCTGTCGCGCCAACCACACGAACCCCGCCACGCTGATCGCCCCCAGCACCACCAACGCCACGAACTTGTACAGCCGCGAGGGGATAAGCAGCGCCAGCCCCCCGAACGATGCGCAGAACGCATAGTAGCCGATCACGATCTGCCGCTGGGAGAGGCCCAGGTCCAGCAGCCGGAAGTGCAGATGCCCTCGGTCGCCCAGCGCCGGATTCTGCCCCCGCGCTACCCGCTGCACGATCTGCCACACCACGTCCAGCAGCGGCAAGCCCATCGCCAGCAGGATGGCGGCCATCTTTGCCCCGCCGATGATGCTTAGCACCCCCAGCGTGAAGCCGAGGAAGAAAGCCCCCGATGAACCGAGGAAGATGCGTGCCGGATGGAAGTTGAAAGGCAGGAAGCCCAGCGTCGCCCCTAGCAGGGCAGCGGGCAGGAGCGCCACGCTGTACTGGGGAGGCTGTAGCCGGAAGGCGGCGTTGATGAAGAGTACTCCACAGGCCAGCGCCACCACGCCCGCCGCCAGCCCGTCTAGGCCATCCAGCCAGTTGACGGTGTTCATCATCAACCCCAGCCAGAAGAGGCTGACGGTGACGGTCACAAGGTAGGGGAAGTTCGGCGTCTGCTCGCCGGTGAAGGGATTGTTGACGTACTCAATGATGATCAGGAAGGCGACCGCAATCGCCGCTGCCATGAGCTGCGCGATGTACTGCGACAGCGGCCCCATCTCCCGCCAGTCGTCATACAGCCCTACCAGAAAGATGAACGTTCCCCCCAGCAGCAACCCCGTGAGGCGGATGATCTCCTTGGGATCAAAGCGCTCGATGGCCAGTGCAGGCAACGGCGCGGCGGCCGTTGCGCCGGGGGGCACAACGAAGAGCTGCGAGGCCAGCACCGCCCCCACAAAGGCAAGGTAGATCGGCACGCCGCCGATGCGCGGGATGCGCCCCTTGTGCTGGCGGCGACCGCCCGGCTCGGCGACCAGCCCCAGACGCGCCCCCAGCCGGCCTGTCAGCGGCGTCAGCGCCAGCGAGAGCACAAAGGCCAGCCCGAACGTCAGCCCGAAGGTCAACAACGGCGCGGGCATGGTGTTATCCCGTTCCAAACTGGCGGTCGCCCGCATCACCGAGGCCGGGCACGATGAAACCGACCTCGTTCAGTCGTTCGTCAATCGCCGCCACGTGGATCGGCACGTCGGGGTGCTTCTCGCGCATGGCGCGGATACCCTCCGGCGCGGCGATCAGCCCCACAAACTTGATGCGCCCTGCCCCCCACTGCTTGAGCAGGCTGGCCGTCGCCACTGCCGAGCCGCCCGTTGCCAGCATGGGGTCGAGGATCAGGCACACCTGCACGCGCGGCTCAACGGGTAGCTTATTGTAGTATTCCACCGGACGCAGGGTGCGCTCATCGCGGTACAGCCCGATGTGCCACACCTCTGCCGAGGGCATCATCTCCCACACACCGTCTACCATGCCCAGCCCGGCGCGTAAGATGGGCACCAGCCCGATGCGCTCGCGCAGTTCTGCACCTTGCGCTATGCCCAGTGGCGTCTCAACCGCTTTGGGCGCCAGCGCCAGGTCCTGGGTGGCTTCGTAGCACAGCAGGATCGCCAGCTCGCGCACCAGCTGGCGGAAGCGCGTCGGATCGGTGCGCTTATCGCGCAAAATGGTCAGTTTGTGCTGCACCAACGGGTGTGTGGAGACAAACACCCCTTCCATACTATGCTGCTCCTTTGTGCTTGCAGGCCCCTGCGGGATTGTAAGGTGGCAGCCGGCTTCCTGCAAGAAGCGGGCGGCATTGCCCCTCGTCCCGCTCTCCATAAGCGAAGCAGCAGGGAGCGAGAAGGGCGGGGATGGGGGGAGATAAGGCCACGCCCTACTCCCGCCCCAGTATTGTCGTCTCCAGCCGCCCCAGCCGCTCTACTTCCAGCGCCAAGCGGTCGCCGGGCTTCAGCCAAGTGCCGCTGTCCTCAGCACCGGCTTCCAGCAGCGATCCGCCTGCCACCGCTCCCGAGCCGATCGCCTCTCCCGGGTAAAGCATCACATCCTGCGAGGCGTGGGCGATCATCTGCGCAAAGGACCAGTGCATGTCCTTCAGGTTGCTGTGCGTCTTTTCCGCATCGTTAACGGCAGCGCGCACGGCGAGATCGTAGCGGGTATCGGCGCCGTCGCCCACCCGCCGATCCGACAGCTCATCGGGCGTCACCAACGCCGGGCCAAGCGTGGTGGCGAAGTCGCGGCTTTTGGCAGGCCCCAGGCCGATGCCCATCTCCTGCTGCTCCACATCGCGCAGCACCCAGTCGTTGAGGATGCTGTAGCCTGCGATGTACTCCTCCGCCTGCTCCGCCGGGATGTCCTGCCCCTGCTTGCCGATAAAGCAGACCACCCCCAGTTCGTAGTCCAGCGCCGATCCGTGGCGCGGCATGGTGAGCGCCTGATCCGGCCCTATGATGGTGAAAGGGTTGGCATAATAGAAGGCCGGTGTGGTGGGCCATGCTTTGGGGAAAGGCTGACCGCGCATA
The DNA here is from genome assembly GCA_034434955.1 of Anaerolineae bacterium. Taxonomy (GTDB): domain Bacteria; phylum Chloroflexota; class Anaerolineae; order Aggregatilineales; family UBA3940; genus DAOTYL01. Next base: position 12,017 of record DAOTYL010000086.1, read on the forward strand.
CGGCGCACGTTGCGGGCGTGGCGCTCAAAACTTTGGAAGATGCGCAGGCTGAGCACGTTGGGCAGCGGCGGCAGCAGGTAGACATCCGTGCGGCGACGTGCCACCGGCTGGCGGCCTGCCCCTTTGAGCTGCAGACAGTCTTCTCCCTCTAGGATGGCAAGCAGCGCCTGCAGGTGAGGGAAGATATCCGGCCACATGCGCAACAGGCCGAGCATCGTGTTGGGCATTTCGCGGGCGCGGAAGCCCCGTGCGCCCTGCGCCCAGCTTTGCGCCACATGCAGATCGATCACGCACTCCTCTGCCAGCGCACCCACACGGATCGTGGGCCGTTCATCGGCCACCGCCTTCTCAAGATATGAGACAAGCTTCATGGGTCCCTGCTCCTCGGATGTGGGACGATCTCGTTTTGTTCCTATATCTTAGTCATCAACCGCCGATGAGATTACCCCCCCTTCTCGGATGTAAAACGCCCCGCTATGGCATCCCCCGTCACACCGGAACGATGCACTCCGGCCCATCGTAGGCGGGGTTGTTGACCTGCATAGAGACGGCGTAGGCTTCCATCTCGCGCGCCGGATAGGGCCTCAGCAAGGGGGCGAGGTCAGCCGGCCGCCTGTCGTTGGGATCGAGCCACTCATCGTAGGCCTCGCGGGGCAGGATCGCCGGCATCCGATCGTGGATCGGCGCCAGTAGCTCGTTGGGCGTGGTGGTGATGATCGTGCAGGAGAGCACCAAATCGCCCAGCGGCGAGTTCCACGCCTCCCACAGTCCGGCGAAGGCAAACGGCTCCCCTGACTTCATGCGGATATACATGGGCGTCTTGCGTGTTGTGCCCACTTCCTTGCGCCACTCGTAGAAGCCGTCGGCCAGTATCAGGCAGCGCCGCCGTCGATAGGCGTTGCGGAAGGCGGGCTTCTCGGCCAGCGTCTCGGCACGGGCGTTGATAAGGCGGCTGCCGATGGTGGGGTCCTTCGCCCATGACGGGATGAGGCCCCACACGAAGAAATCCAGCCTGTCGGGATGGTTGTTCGCCACCACCGCCACCGGTTGTGTCGGTGCGATGTTGTAGCGCGGCGTCAGGTCGCGTTCAGGGAGCGTCAGCCAGGGGAACGACTGTCGCAACCCCTCCAAATCCAACGCCAGCGTAAAGCGCCCGCACATATTCCACCCTCCTCACCGTTACGATTCCGCCGCATTCTCTGATTCTACCGACGATTGGTCTGCCGTGCCGATCTGCTTGGTAACGTCGCAGGGAGGGGGTGGAGCCTCTCTTGCCCGACGGCAAAGAGACCCCTACAATCAACAACGTGCCTTTAACGAAAGGCGATCTCATCCGTTATATACAGTGGGTCTGAGGGATGACAGCCTCCCCAGGCGACGAGATTGAAAACGACGAGCACGGGCTGCTCAAACGGGCGCTGAACGGCGATGCAGAGGCATTCGGCGATCTCTACCTCCGCTACCTTGACCCCATCTACCGCTACATCTACTTCCGCGTGGGCAGCCAAGAAGAAGCCGAGGACCTGACCGAAGAGGTCTTTGCGCGGGCTTGGGAGGCCCTGTCGACCTTCACCTTGCGCGGACAGCCGTTCACGAGCTGGCTGTACCGCATTGCGCACAATTTGGTGGTGGATTATCGGCGCAGGCAGAGACCCCTGCCCATGCCGGAAGAGGGGTTGAGGACTATCGCGGCACAGACCCTATCGCCCGAAGAGGCCCTCGCCCAGTCGCAGGAGGTGGCAGTGCTGATCGCCGCCCTGCGCGAACTGGATGACGAAGAGCAACAAGTGATCCTGCTGCGCTTTGTGCAGGACCTTTCGCACAGCGAGGTGGCGGCTATTATCGGCAAGAGCGAAGGAGCGTCGCGGGTTATCCAGCATCGGGCGCTGACCAAACTGCAGCGGGCGTTGAACAGTCGGAAGATGTCCCATGAATAAGGCGCTGGACACCATCCTTGAAGAATGTCTGGAAAGGATTGAGCAGCAGGGCTGGACGGTCGAAGACTGCTTGGCGCATTATGCCGCCCAACGGGCCGAGCTGGAGCCGCTGCTGCGTGCGGCGCTCGTGCTGCGGCAGGCACGGGTTCACGTCCGCCCTTCAGAAGCGTTCCGTGCCCAGTCTGCGGCCCGCCTGCGGATGCGTCTGCTCGCTGCCCGCCGTTCCCCGCAGGCCCGTCCCGTCCGTCCGGCCTTTGGCGGGATGCGCCTCTGGCGGCTGGCTGCCGTAGGCCTGCTGGTGATCGCCCTGGCGCTGGCAAGCGGCGGATTGGCCTACGCCGCCGATGGCGCTGCCCCGGGCGATGCGCTCTACACGCTGGACCGTGCACTGGAGCAGGCCCAATTGCGCTTTGCCGTGCGCTCAACGCACGCCGTGGAGTTGCGGCTGCGCTTTGCCTCGGAGCGCCTTGACGAAGCGGCGCGGTTGGTTGCTGCCGGCGATGCTGCTCACGTGCAGCAGGCCCTCGCCGATTACGCTGCGCTGATCGCCGGCGTCCGGCAGGGGGCGGAGCCAACGGCCTCGGTTGCGGTGGGCACGGCGCTGGGCGATCAGCAGGTGCGGCTGGTGGGGCTGTTGCTCTCCGCTCCGCCGGAGGCTCGACCGAGCATTGAGGAAGCGCTGGATATCTCCTCATTGCCCAATGCTGCCCGCGCCGGTGCGCCCTGCGACGCTACGCAGGTGCAGCCCGCCCTCACCGCGCTGGCTCAACGCTACGGTGTTCCCTACGAGGACTTGCTGGCCCGCTTCTGTGCAGGCTATGGGGTGGGTACCATCAGCCGCGCCTACCGCCTCAGCGTAGAGAGCGGCGTGCCGGTGGACGAGGTCTTCGCCCGCCATGAAGCAGGCCAGAGTTGGGGTGCGATTCAGCAGGAGCTGCGCGAGAAGGGCGGCCCTCCGCAGGATGCGCCGGGCAAACCCGCCGAGACCCCCCAGCCTCCCGATGAGACTCCCGGAAAGTCGGGGGAGGCGCCGGGTCAATCCAACCGCCCACCCGACCGCACCCCAGGCCCACCGGAAAATCCCCCTGGCCAGAGCAGGGATAAGGACAAGCCCCGTCCGTGAGTGGGGCGTTTACCCCTCCTGCGGCAGTGCCCTGACCTTGTTGACGGACGTTTATTGATACTCCAGCTCGCGGCCCAACAGATGGCTGAAGATGGCTTCGGCGAGGGCGATGAGCGCCATCATGAAGAGGTCAATTGCCAGCGCAGCGGCCAACGCAAAACTCAGCCACTGGGCGATCTGCGCCAGCGGCCCTTCCAGCCAGGCCTGTAGCAGGATGCTGAGGTCAAGCGCCAGCAGGAAGACGGTGATCGCCGCCGCTGCGCCGACGAAGAGCCACCAATTGATGCGATCGTGCTCCTCCGGCAGCATGGCGTTGGCAACGGCAAACACGAGGTATACCCACAGCCAGAAATCGGGGGTGGAGAGGAAGGCGTTGAACCCTGCCCCAATGGTGGGCAGGTCGCCGGTGGGTAGGGCGTCAAGGAGCGCCTGCAAATTGAAGCGGCTGCCGATGAGCACGATAGCCCCCACGCCGCTCGCCAGTGGCACCATGCCGATCAGCGTGGCGCGGATGCTGTCGGTGTTCTTCTCGATCTCCACCAACCCCAAACGGATCACGCCACCGCGCTGCTCCTCCGGCCAGATGCGGAAGCGTTTGATGGGCACGCGCAGCAGTTTCGCCAGCGCCCACTGGCTGACCTCATGGAGCACTACACCCGGAAACAGCGAGATGTAATAGATCAGCACGGCGGCCTGCGGGTTGTTGGTCAGCAGCAACCCCAACCCCTGAATGTGGCGATGAATCCAGCGCTCCACCTGCACCAGAGGCCAGATGGTCAGCGCTGCCACCAACCATGGAAGCAGCCAATTGGGTATGACGTCCATAAGACGCGGTCTCCTCTGTGCCGACCGCTTAGTTTGCCTCTGCCCGTTGATGGGGCGGATGGCGTGCGATCTGTACGATACGCCGGATGACTTCCGCAAGGGTCAGAAAGGCGATGATACCCAGCGCCGCAGCAAACTGACCCGTGAGACCCCCGAGGGCGATGATCAACAGCCGTGTGTCGCGTTTAGCGGGCAATCCTGCCCCGAACTGTGAGGCCTGCCCAAAAGCGCTCTCGTAGCGGGCTTCTGAGTAGGGGATCGCCAGCGAGCCGGTCAGCGCCAGGAGGCCCAGTTCCCATACCCATGCTGCTCCATGAAATCGCCACGCTCCCCAGGTCATGCCACCGATCAGCAGAGCATCGGCTAGGCGATCCAGTATGGCATCCAACCATGCCCCGTAGCGCGTGCTCATATGGCGCAAACGGGCTACTTCGCCATCGCAGCCATCTACAACGGAAGCGAGCTGAGCCAGCAGGCCGCCCACAGCCGAGCCGAGGCCCGGCCCCCATCCCAGCAGCAGGGCGGAGATCGCCGAAAGGGTAAAAGAGGCTAGCGTGATCTCATTAGGAGTAACTCTTGTATGCTTAACCAACCAGCGAGAGAGCGGGATGGAAAGCCGCCGATTGAGATGACGCGCCACAAGGCCATCGCGCGCTTTGGCGAGCCGCTCGCACAGGATGGCGCGTGCCTTGGCCAAGTCCTGAGGCGTGTCCACATCCATCCAGAACGCCCCTTGGCAGTCGAAGATGTGCAGGACATGACCCGCCTGAACCCAACGGCGCTTTACCTCGTTGAATGAGCCTACTCCCTCGGCTAGACAGGCCTCCACAAAAGGAAAAACGCGCTGCGAGCAGATAAAGAGGCCCGTATCTACGTACCTAAACTCGGTTAAATCCTTGCCCAGGGCCGTGACATGCCCATGACGGGCACGGGCCTTGGTGGCTTCGCTCACGTCTACAAAGCGCGGTGCCGAGTCGAACACCCCTACGAAGTCGCCGCGTACCTTAAGGAAGCCGCGCAGCGGTTCCGCGTCAAAGAGGTGATCGCCCATAACCACCACAAAACGGTCGCCTTGCAAGTAGGGTCGGGCAGCGAGGATGGAACTGGCGTTGCCTTTTTGCCAGTCTTCGTTGTAGGCAACAACCAGAGCGAAGCGCTTATCCAAACGCCTGCAGGTGATGAACCGTTCTACCTTCTCACCTTGATACCCTACGATCACAACGAAACGCTCGATCCCGAGGGATGAGAGCACATGCAGCTGGTACTCCAGAAGCGTTTGACCGTGCAGGTCCAGCAGGACCTTGGGGCCGTTTCCCAAGTCCCCCATTCTGCTCCCACAACCTGCAGCCAGAATAACAGCTTGCATCTCACCTCCCTTCGCCCGAGAGTCAGCCCTTCACCTCCGCCGTTATGCGAACCAGCGTCACAAAATCCTCGGCTTTCAGCGAGGCCCCGCCCACCAGCCCGCCGTCGATCTCCGGTTGGCTCATCAAGTCGCGCACGTTGGCGGTGTTGATGCTCCCCCCATACTGGATGCGCATGGCCTGCGCCACCTCGTCCCCGTAGAGATCGCGCAGGGCAGCACGCACCACCCCGCCGATAATGCGGTTGGCGTCCTCCGGCGTAGCCGCCAGCCCCGTGCCGATGGCCCAGATCGGCTCATAGGCGACGATCACACGGCGGGCCTCTTCTGCCCCGATCCCCTCAAAGGCGGCACGCACCTGCCTGCTGACGAAGGCCTCCGTTTCACCGGCGCGGTTCTG
>DAOTYL010000087.1:0-6288 GCA_034434955.1 Anaerolineae bacterium
TCATGTTTATTGTCAACCACGATTCTCCCCATGTCAAGAAGAAATGGCGCAGCTACTTGGTAGTTTGACAGCCCACTGCCTGACCTCTATAATGCCGAAGACGGGAAGGAAAAAACAACGCAGTATGTGGGGAAGGCGGTCACCATGAGCCAGAGATTGGAAGACATACGCCGGCTGCGAGAGCGTCTCGCCAGCAAAGGCATCTCGCCGGAGGAGGCGCTCGCCGAGCGGCGGGTATTGCACAACCGCATCCTTGGCGTGCTCATTCAGGATGCGCGCCAAGCGTCAGGGCGCAGTATTGCGGATTGTGCCACGCTGCTGAACATCTCAGAGGCGGAATACCGGGCATTTGAGCAGGGTGAGCGCGTCCCCAGCCTTCCCCAATTGGAAGTGCTGGCCTACTTCTTCAACGTCCCCATCCAACACTTCTGGCAGGGCGAGACGCTTTCCGCCGAGCGCCGCGAGGACGAAATCCGGCAACGTGTGCCGGAGTTGCTTATGCTCCGTCAACGCATCATCGGCGTGCGCCTGCGCCAGCTGCGCGTGCAGGCCGGCCTTTCCATCCAAGATGTGGCAGAGGCCACCGGCATTGGCGCGGAACGCATTGAGGCGGTGGAAAACGGCGAGGAAGACCTGCCGATCAGCGAACTGGAAGCGTTGGCCTTCGCTGTAAAGGCAAATCTGGATGCCCTGTTGGATGGTCACGGGCCGGTGGGCCAGTGGCTTCAGGCTCAAGAGGACTTCGAGGCATTTGCCAAACTGCCCGCCGATATGCGGGCCTTTATCCTCAAGCCGATCAACCGCAGTTACCTTGAGCTGGCCATGCGCTTAAGCGAAATGGATGTCAACCGCTTGCGCACCATCGCCGAGAGTATTCTTGATATCACCTTGTAGCGCGGATGGTGAGCCACCATGACCGAGACAGCGGAAGCCGAAGCGCTCAAAGAGCAGGGTCTGCGCCTCTTCGCCGAGGGAGCCTATGCCGAAGCACTCCACGCTTTTGAGCAGGCCCGCGAGGCCTTCCTCGCTGCCGGCGATGCGCTTAACGCGGCAGAGATGCTGAACAATATCGGTGTTGTCCACCGTTTGGAGGGTCGGTTGGAGGAAGCCCTCACTTGTCTGGAAGAGGCCCGACAGACCTTCGCTGCACATGGCAATCGCGGCGGCGAAGCGCAAGCGCTGGGCAACCTCGCCCCTATCTACAGCAAGCGCGGACAGGTTGAGCGGGCGGCGCAAGCCTATCAGGACGCCATTGCCCTTTTTGCAGAGGTGGGAGATAGGGACCGGCAAGGCGAAACGTTGATGGCGCTCGGCTTGATGCAATTCCGTATGGGGCAGCGTAGCGCTGGCCTGGCTGCCTACGAGCAAGGACTCATGCTCATCGAGCATCCTACCCCCCAGCAGAAGCGCACCCGTCTCTTGTTGCAACTGCGCCAGAGGTTACAGGGTGGCTAACCTCTTCATCTGTCCGGAAACGAAACAAAGAGGCCATCCTCTTCTGACGGATGGCCTCTTTTCTGGTCAGCACCTTCGGCGGAGTTATTCCTCCTCCTCCGCACGCTTGGCCTTCGCAATAATCTCTTCGGCCAGATGAGCGGGGACCGTTTCGTAGCGGGCAAAGTCCAGCGTATAGACGCCGCGCCCGCCGGTAATAGAGCGTAGATCGTTGCTATAGCGCAGCATCTCGGCCAGCGGCACATAGGCGGTGATAGTGGCTTTGCCCCCGGCTACCTCCGTGCCGAGCACCTGCCCACGCCGCGAGCTGAGGTCACCGATCACATCGCCCATGTTGCTCTCTGGCACAGTGATGCGCACCTCCATAATCGGCTCCAGTAGCACGGGGTTAGCGCCCTTGACGGCCAGCTTGAACACCTCACGCCCTGCGATCTGAAAGGCGATGTCCTTGGAGTCTACGGGGTGCTCTTTGCCGTCATAGACCACCGCTTTGACATCCACAACGGGGTAACCGGCGATCACGCCGCTCTCCATCACGCTTTTGATGCCCTTCTCAATGGAAGGTTGGAAGGAACTGGAGATCGCACCGCCGAACACTTCCCAGCCCATCTCGAAGCCGCCGCCACGCGGGAGCGGTTCAACGCGCAGATGTACCTCGGCAAACTGCCCTGCGCCACCGGTCTGCTTCTTGTGGCGGTATTGTGCTGTGTTGACCTTGGTGATCGTCTCCAAATAGGGCACACGCGGCACTGTCGTGACCAGATTGACCCCCAGCTGCTGGGCACGCTTGATGGCCACCGCAACGTGTACATCGCCCATGCCTTCTAGCACGGCTTCTTTAGTGGCCGGGTCTTGCCGCCAGCGCAGGGTCGGGTCCTCATCGCACAGGCGGGTGAGGATCGGTCCCATTTTGGCCGAATCGGCCTGCGTGGCCGGGCTGACGGCTACAGCGTACACGGGACGCGGGAATTCAGGCGGGGCGATGAGGACCGGCATACCGCGATCTCCCAATGTATCGCCGGTGGCGGTATGGCTCAACTTGGCTACCGCGCCGATGTCCCCCGCATGCATCTCGCTAACGGGGATCTGTTCCTTCCCGCGCATCACGAGCAACGGACCAAAGCGTTCTTCCTCGCCACGTGAGTGGTTGTAGTAGCGCGAGTCGCCCCGCAGGAGGCCGGAGATCACGCGGAAATAGTTCAGCCGTCCCACGAAAGGGTCCGCGCTGGATTTGAAGACATAAAGCACCAGCGGGCCATTGTCATCAGCAGGAAGCGCTATTTGCTCACCCGTTCTCTCGCCCACAAAGGGCTGCCGCTCGGTAGGAGCAGGCGCGATCTTCGCCAGCAGGGTAACAAGGGCCGCCACACCGATGTTGGCCTTCCCCGCCGTATAAACTACCGGCACAAAACTGCCTGCGGCCAGCCCGGCACGCACGCCGCGCACTACCTCTTCGGGAGACAGTTCGCCGGCCTCAAAGTACTTTTCTAGCAGCGTATCGTCTGACTCGGCGGCGGCCTCAACCAAAGCGAAACGGGCTTCCTCGGCAGCATCCGCCAGCTCTGCCGGAACGGCCTCAGGCTTGTTCGAAGCGCCTCGATAGGCCTGCATAGAGAGCAGATCGATCACCCCGACAAAGGACTCGCCTTCCATCAACGGGAGTTGCAGCGGCACAAAGCGCGCGCCGAAGGCGCTGTGCAGTTCACCCAACACGGCATCAGGGCGCACATTCTCACGGTCCATCTTGCTGAGCACAACAAGGCGCGGCAAGCCGAAGCGTGCGGCCACTTCCCAATAGAGTTCCGTACCCACCTCAATGCCCGCGCCAGCATCCACAAGCAGGAGAATCAGATCGGCTACGCGCAGCCCATTGATGGCCTCGCCCTGAAAATCGGTGTAACCAGGCGTGTCCAGTAGATTGATTTTCAACCCCTCAACCTCTACGGGGATCACCGAAGTGCTAATGGACATCCCACGCCGGATTTCCTCTTCATCGTAGTCCGAGACGGTGGTGCCTTGTTGAACATCTCCCATGCGCGTAATTACGCCGGCGTTGAACAGCATCGCTTCCACCAGCGATGTTTTCCCCGCTCCCTGATGCGAGGCAAGGGCAACATTGCGCAACGATTGCGTAGGGTAAACCTTCATGACAGGCCAGCCTCCAAAAGAGGGTTCTTCTAGAAAAGCAACTGGGCGGAATCTCCGCACAAAGGGCAAACACACAACAGCATCCGTCTGCGCAACAGCGCACACGGGCAGCAGAAGGATTTTAAGGTGCTTTAGAGCGCTTGTCAATGGCCGTTTAACGGCCACGAGAGGGGTATATACACCCTCTCGTGGGTCTCTCTTTGCGTCTTACGGCCTCTGATAGCATGACAACCTGCGCAGGGGGTTGGGATATTTTGCACTGTCACAGTCCAATTTGTCTGGCTAGGATAGAAAAGTGTAAAGGGAATACCCAACAGGCTGTTTCCAAGGGGAGGCCGCTTATGGCAAAAGGCACCGTGTTTATTGAACAAGATCGCTGCAAAGGCTGCGGACTGTGCCCTACGGTCTGCCCGCAGCACGTGCTTGCCATAGACGAGGCAAAACTCAACGCCAAAGGCTATCATCCCGCCATGCTGGTCGACCCGGAAGGCCGTTGCACTGGTTGCGCCATCTGCGCCGTGATCTGCCCGGATGTGTGCATCACCGTCTACCGCGAAGCGCCTGTCAGGCAGCGTATGCAGATGGTGGAGGGCTGAAGGAGTACCTGAGCAATGGCAAAAGAGATGCTGAAAGGCAACGAGGCAATCGCCGAGGCCGCTGTGCGAGCAGGCCTGGAAGCCTATTTTGGCTACCCCATCACCCCGCAGACGGAGTTGCTGGAGTACCTCTCCAAGCGCATGGTGGAGTTAGGGCGCGTGTTCCTGCAAGCCGAGAGCGAGGTGGCGGCGATCAACATGGTTTACGGCGCGGCCTCTGCCGGCGCACGGGCGATGACCTCCTCATCCAGCCCGGGTATCAGCCTGATGCAGGAAGGGCTTTCATACATCGCCGGCTCGGAGCTGCCTTGCGTGATTGTGGACGTGATGCGCGGCGGGCCAGGGTTGGGCAACATCCTGCCATCTCAAGGGGACTATTTTCAGGTAACGCGCTCGGCAGGGCATGGCGATTTTCACCCCATTGTGTTGGCCCCCGCCTCTGTGCAAGAAGCCGTTGACTTCACCGTCCTCGCCTTCGATCTGGCCGAGAAGTACCGCCATATGGTCATCATCGCCGCCGATGGTCAGATCGGCCAGATGATGGAACCCGCCGAGCTACCCCCCATGCGCCCCCTCCCCAAGGAGCGCCCTCCCTGGGCGCTCACCGGCGCGAAGGGACGCCCCAAAAACGTGATCAGCTCCATCTACCTCGTGGGCGAGGAAATGGAGCGCTACAATATCATGATCCAGAATAAGCTGGCGCAAATCCGCGCCAACGAGCAACGCTGGGTGGAGTACCTCACCGAGGATGCCGTCCTGTTGGTCATCGGCTATGGCACAGCAGGGCGCATCGCTTCCTCATCTGTGGAGGCTGCCCGCGAGAAGGGGATGAAAGTCGGCTTGCTGCGCCCGCAGACACTTTACCCCTTCCCCGAAAAGCGCATTTCGGAGCTCGCCGATCTGGTAGAAGGCGTGTTGGTGGTCGAGATGAACGCCGGCCAAATGCTGGAGGACGTGCGGCTGGCCGTCGGCGGGCAGATTCCGGTCAGCTTCTACGGGCGCATGGGCGGTGTGGTACCCATGCCGGAAGAGATCCTTGAGGCTATTGAGGAGACCTATGATAAGCTCACCGTCCGTCAAAAGCGCTAAAGGAGGAGAGCGATGACGACGACTACTTTCACACCCCCGCCGGGCATGGAACTGGTCTATAAGCGCCCCGAGGCGCTGGCCGAGGTTCATACGCACTACTGCCCCGGCTGCACACACGGCATTGCCCATCGCCTGCTGGCCGAGGCCATTGACGAACTCGGTATTCAGGAGCGCACCATCCTCGTTGCGCCGGTGGGATGCTCGGTATTCGCTTATCACTACTTCAACGTGGATGCCTGCGAGGCAGCCCACGGACGCGCACCCGCTATGGCCACCGGCATCAAGCGCGTCCACCCCGATAGCGTGGTCATCACCTATCAGGGCGACGGTGATTTGGCTGCCATCGGCACTTCCGAGATCATCCATGCCGCTGCGCGGGGGGAGAACATCACCACCATCTTCATCAACAACGCCATCTACGGCATGACGGGTGGCCAGATGGCGCCCACCACCCTGCCCGGCCAGAAAACCACCTCCACCCCCTTTGGGCGTGACGTGGAGATCGCCGGCTTCCCCATCCGCATGAGCGAACTGCTCGCCACCCTGCCCGGCGCAGCCTACGTGGTGCGCCGCTCCCTGCACGACGTGAAAGAGATTCGCAAAGCCAAGAAAGCCATCCTCACGGCTCTCAAAGTGCAGCTCAACGGGCTGGGGTTCAGCATGGTAGAATTGCTCTCCAGCTGCCCCACCAACTGGGGCCTCACGGCGGAAGAGGCGCTGAAGTGGATCGAGGAGGCGATGATACCCTACTACCCGCTTGGCGATTACAAAGTCCTTGACGCTGTGAACGACCTCAAGTAGCGCAGAGGGGGATACAAGCAATGCCTCAGCAAGAGTTCTTGTTTGCCGGCTTCGGCGGGCAGGGGGTGATGTTCGTCGGCCAATTGTTGGCCTATGCGGCCATGGACGAAGGGCTGCATGTGACCTGGATCCCTTCCTACGGGCCGGAAATGCGCGGCGGCACGGCCCACTGCTACGTGGTGCTTGGCGATAAGCCCAT
>DAOTYL010000088.1:0-1662 GCA_034434955.1 Anaerolineae bacterium
ACCGACCCCAAACCAGCCCGCACAAGTCATTTCTGCGCCAGAAGCCTCACATGGCTGACGCTGGTTTATCTATGATTCTAGATAGTAGCCAAGAGCCTAGTCAAGACTTTGTTATAGGATGCAACACCCTAGCGGCATCCAAGATAGCACCGACGCTCAAACAATCACATATGTGCTCACATCTGTGCACATCTAAGGCAATATTTCATCTCCGCCTGCTGACAAAAAGGGGACAAGATAGGATATCTTGTCCCCGTCACCGTTTCCGTTGCTTTGAGCAGTTACCCCGTCAGCTTGGCATTGAGCGAGATTGTCACTGCTTGCAGCGCCTGCGAGACTGGGCAACCAGCCTTGGCTTCCTCAGCGAGGCGCTGGAACTCGGCCTCACCGATGCCCGGCACCTCGGCTTCGGTCTCCAGATGGATGCGCGTGATCCGAAAGCCTGCGTCGACCTTCTCAATAGTCACATGAGCTGTCGTGGATACGCGCCGAGGCGTATATCCGGCTTTCTCCAATCCTGCCGAAAAGGCCATGGAGAAACAGCCGGCATGTGCCGCTGCGATCAATTCCTCTGGATTAGTGCCTGTCCCTTCCTCAAAGCGCGACGAATACGAATAGGCGCCCTCAAATGCGCCACCGCCGAACTTCACGGTTCCCTTGCCGGACATCAGTCCGCCTTCCCACACGGCCTCCGCTTTCCGAACAGGCATAGCGACCTCCTTTGGTTTGTTTGTGCATACGGGGAGTTAGCAAAGCCTCTCAAGCGGCGTCAGCTTGAGGGCTTACCCTTTGATTATAGTGAATTGCAAGGCCTATTTTCACGTCGAGCAGCCTCAGGTTTGCACGACGAGCAACTCCCTCACTTCGTAGCAGGCAAAGTGCTGTGGGATGACAACCTGCGCCTCGGGAGCCAGTCTTCTCACCTTCTGCACCCACGCATGAAGGTCAATGCGGCGTGGAATAGCTATCCCCCGTGTCGGCCTGATCATAGGGCGGATGGGCTTGTGGAGCGGACGGAACATGTCGTCCCAGTGGTTGGGCAGGATCACACGCGGGCGGGTCACGCTAAGGATGCGTGCAAGCTGCCTTTGCGAGGCATCTGCCCCCACCATTAGCACGTCTGCCTTAACGGGTGGCTCCTCATCAATGCCGCTGGCGATGAGTATCCGTATCCCCCCTGTACTGATGAGGAAAGAGTACTGCTCGTCCATACGGTAGTCCGAGGCGTGCAACGGCGTCCTGAGGTCTGTCCGCAGTGGCCCCTGATAGGGCACCCGCCCGAAGATCAGGCGATGTGGCGTGCGATAAACTTCTATGGTGAAGCATCCCACTGCAACCTGCCTACCGGAAGTGAGTGGGACGCACTGCTCCGTTGGAACGGCGAGCACCTTCAGCAGATCACATCCCTGCGGGGAGGCATACACCTTCACACCGGTAAGGCGGGCCGCCTCTGGTACATCCATCAGATGATCATAGTGGGCATGGCTCACCAATATTCCATCCACAGAGTGCGGGATGCAACGTGCGATGGTTTTTCGATCGAGGGTGGCATACCCAAAGAGCACCTTCCACAGCGGCATCCGCGTGAAGTAAGGGTCAATGAGCAGCCGTTGGGAAGACGCGGTCAACTCCCAGCCTGCCACGCCTAGATAGCGCAACGCC
>DAOTYL010000089.1:0-4234 GCA_034434955.1 Anaerolineae bacterium
CAAAGTCTTGACTAGGCTCTTGGCTACTATCTAGAATCATAGATAAACCAGCGTCAGCCATGTGAGGCTTCTGGCGCAGAAATGACTTGTGCGGGCTGGTTTGGGGTCGGTACACCATCCTTCACGAGGACTCCCTTTTTGTTTAGAGAACATCCTTTGTGGCCTGACATCTCGTGCAACTGGCTGACCGGTTGTCTCTATATCCTCTAAGCAGCGAGGAACGAAGCAGGTGGGGTCTTCGGCCGTAAGGCGGATCACCTCACCACAAGGAAGCAGCGGATGAATATCACTGATCTCTTAAATCCCCAGGCAGTTGTGCTTCAAATGGAAGCGGCAGACTCTGTCGAGGTCATCCAGAAGCTGGGCGATCGGCTGAGGGAGCTTGGTTACGTGAAGGATGATTTCGTCGAAGCCACGCTGGCCCGCGAGGCCAGTATGCCGACAGGACTGCCATTGGGCGGCAGCGTGAACGCCGCAATCCCCCATGTGGATATTGCCTACGTCAACCGACCGGCTTTGGCTCTGGCTACCCTAAAGAAGCCGGTGATATTCCGTAACATGGTTGAGCCAGAGCAGGAAGTACCGGTGCAACTGGTAATTATGCTCGCTCTCGAACAGCCCAAATCCCAGATCGAGATGCTCCAACAAGTGGCTACAATCCTGCAAAGGCCAGACGTAGTGGATCGCCTGATGGCCGCTAGCACACTGGAAGAGGTTTTCGAAGTGCTGGGAGGGTTAGGCGTCCCTACTGCGTGACGGCGCGGCTATCCGCTGTTTCTCGTCCGCCCTGATCTGTTCGAACGATGCTTTAAGGAGGGTCGCAATGGCTGCAACAAAGCCGAAGGTCGTTTTGGTAGCTTGCGGGACGGCTATTGCCACCTCAACGGTGGTCGCCAAGGCAATTGAGGAAGCCTGCAAGGCAGCCGGCATCAATGTGGTGACACGCCAGTGCAAGGCCGCAGAGGTTCCTGTGCTGGCAAAGGATGCCGATCTAATCGTCACCACAACGCCGGTGTCCAAGGACCTCGGCGTACCGGTTGTGCAAGGTCTTGCTTTCTTGACGGGAATCGGCAAGGACGAAGTGCTCAAGCAGATCGTCGAGGCACTAAAAGATTAGGGCCTGCACACTTATAGCCGGAGGCGAGGAATAGGGCGCATCAGCGTGCCTAATTGAACGCAAAGGTGTTTCTAGATAGTGGATAACCTTCTGGGATCATATGGAGGGAGTGCCGACAAGAGACACAGTATACGAACGACCCAATAGTGCGAACGTCCCGTGATTGTTGCTCATTAGTCTCACATCGGAGGGAGGCAAACCCATGGAAGCGTTCCTGCAAAGCCTGAAGGGCTTTATAGATGCTCTCGGGTCGTTTGTCCTGCTGCCCGTCTTTATCTTCCTCTTCGCCATCGCGTTAGGGGCCAAGATAGGGCGGGCGTTTCGTTCGGCGGTGATCATCGGCGTGGCGTTCGTCGGCATCAACCTCGTCATCGGGCTGATGTGGGGCGCGTTGACGGACGTCTCGCAGGCCATCGTCAAGAACACCGGCATCCAGCGTGATATTGTGGATGTGGGATGGCCCTCCGCAGCGGCGATCGCCTTCGGTTCCTCAGTAGGGCTGTGGGTGATACCTATTGCCCTTGCCGTCAACATTGTCATGCTGCTGACCCGGCTCACCAAGACGCTGAACATTGACGTCTGGAACTTCTGGCACTTTGCCTTCGCCGGGTCGCTGGTGGTGGCCGCGACGGGGAACCTGCCGCTGGGCCTGCTGACGGCGGCCGTCGCAGCGGCACTGATGCTGTTCTTCGCCGACTGGACCGCTCCTGCCGTGCAGAGCTTCTACAATCTGCCGGGCATCTCCATCCCGCATGGGACCTCCACTGCCTACGTACCTTTGGCCATCCCTGTGAACTGGGTGATTGACCAGATTCCGGGCTTGAGGGATGTGGAGGCCGACCCGGAGGCGATCCAGAAAGCGCTGGAGCCGACCTTCGGCGACCCGATGGTGCTGGGCCTCGTGATCGGCGTGGTGCTGGGGCTGATCGGGTTCATCCCCACCATCTCGACAGCCGGCTGGCAGGCATTCCTCGCCAACGTGCTTAAGCTGGGTATCAACCTTGCTGCGGTGATGGTGCTGTTGCCGCGCATGGTGCAAATCCTGATGGAAGGCTTGATCCCCATCTCCGAGGCGGCCCGCGAGTTCATGCAGAAGCGTGCGGCAGGCCGCGAGGTGTACATCGGCCTCGACTCGGCAATCCTGATCGGCCATCCAGCGGCCATCTCCAGCGCGCTGATCTTAGTGCCTATCGCCATCCTGCTCTCGGTGATCCTGCCCGGCAACCGCGTGCTGCTTTTCGCCGATCTGGCGGTGATCCCGTTTGTGGTGGCCATGTTTGCGCCCATCACGCGTGGGAACGTGGTGCGCATCGTCATCATCGGCACCGTTGCGCTGATCCTTGGCTTCTATGTCTCCAACGACATGGCCCCGCTGATGACCGAGGCCGCGCGTGCAGCGCAGTTTGCCGTGCCCGAAGAGGCGGTGATGATCACCAGCATCGCCGATGGGTTCATCTGGATCCCCTGGGCCTTCATGCGGCTGGGTGCGCTGCTGAGCTGGATCGGCCCGATTGTCATCCTTGTGGTGCTGGCTGTCCTCATCTTCCTCTACAGCCGCAACACAACCGCTTGGGAGCGTGCTGCTGGTGCGCCGGAGAAGGCTGGCGGCAGCGGCGACTGATCAACCCAATACCGTCCCTAGGGAAAGGTGGGGCGTCTTGTAGCGCCCCACCTTTCCCATCTGCGTACGGAGCGAGCCGGTATGGTGCGTGCGTTCATTGAGGCCATGCTGGGGCCGATTGGCGTCCAGGTGCTGCGCTTCTACGAGGCTAACAGTTTGTCAATCAACTTGATTGTGGTATCCTATGGCCTCGTGATGGTGCTCTCCTGGACCAACCTGGTCAACATCCGCAAGCGGCTAATCAGCGCCATGGTGGCCCAGATGCGCGGCAATCCGCGCCTTACTTCAGGGAGCGCGGTCAAGCGCGTGTTGCGAGAGGTTGAGATCCCCTGGGAAACCGTTGGCCGCCAGATGTGGTTTCCTCTGGTAGCCCGGCAGATGGCGCTGTGGCCCAAGCGCATCACGGCTGAAACCCTACAAGCGCTCCTGCCCGCAGAAGAGCTGGCTGCTCAGGCGCTCGAGGCATTAGCACGGGAAAAGGGGGAGGCACCATCTGAACGTCCATCCGTGGAGGAATAAATCGTGCCCCAGGCTGAGGTCGTCGTCCGTCATGAGGTTGGCTTGCATGCCCGACCTGCCACCTTGTTCGTCCGTCTAGCAGCGAGCTTCCCGTGTGAGGTCAAAGTCCGCAACGTTTCCACCAACAGCCCAAGCGTTAATGCCAAGAGCATTCTGGGTGTGTTGTCCATCGGCGTCAACAGAGATGATACTATTGCCATTGAGACAGATGGCGAACAAGCCGATGAGGCGTTGAACGCACTTGTGCAGTTAGTTAAGGACAACTTTGGGGAGTAGCCCCGCCGTCGAGTCGAATCGGACAGGTAAGCTGGGAGTCCCACCTATCGGTTTGATCCTCACCACAGAGGCGCAAAAGAGGTCATGATGAGTGAGCGCATCCTGCGAGGCATTGCTGCTGCCGAAGGTATCGCTATTGGCCCGGCGTTTCGCTATGCGCCTCCGGTGCTGACTCCGCCTCAGCGACCTGCTGGCCGTCCTGAGGAGGAGATGGCACACTTTGAAGCTGCTTGCCGACAGGCTCGCAGCGAGATTAGCGAGTTAAAAACCCTTATTGAGGGCCGCGTGGGGGCCGAAAGCGCTGCCATTTTCGACGCCCATATGGCCATGCTGGATGATCCCATGCTCTACGACGCAGTCAGTGTACGCGTGCAATCCGGCCAGCCGGTGGAGGCTGCTGTGGCAGCGGCTACTGAGGAGTTGGCAGCCATGCTAAGCGGCATGGAGAGCGAACTATTCGCTGCCCGCGCTGCCGATGTGCAGGACGTTGGTCGACGCATCCTGCGCATCCTGTTGGGCGTACCGGATACTTCGCTGGATGCGCTTAGACAGCCTGCCATTGTCGTTGCTTACGACCTGACGCCTTCTGACACAGCCCGCCTGAATCCGGAGTTGACGCTGGGCTTTTGCACTGCTGTAGGTGGGTTGACTTCGCATACGGCGATTCTAGCACGCACGTTGGGCCTTCCGGCAGTTGTCGG
>DAOTYL010000090.1:0-2032 GCA_034434955.1 Anaerolineae bacterium
CGGGCCGCGCGCAGCGTACTCCCACTCCGCTTCTGTCGGCAGCCGCGCCCCGCGCGCCTCGCAGTGCGCCAGCGCAGCTGCCCAGCTCACACAGTTGCGCGGCTGGTCTGGCTCAGACGAGTAGTCCTCGCAACCCACAGAGCCAAACGCCTCGTTGGTCACCTCATACACATCAATCCAGAACGGCCGCTCAAAGCAGACCTCGTGGATAGGTTGTTCATCACTGTACTCATTGCTGCCCATCTGGAAGCACCCCGCCGGGACAAGCGCCATCTTCACCCCGTTGATCACCTCTGTGTAGGGTGTCCAGTCCGCGTTGCGGGTCACGCCTGCTTCGGCCAGCGCGCGGGCCGCAACCACGGTGGGATCGACAGCCGGGGCCATGGTTGGCTGGGGAGTATTTTCGGGCGGCCTGGTCGGCGCGGGCGTTATGGCTGGCAGGGAGGTGTTTTCGGGCGGCCTGGTTGGCACAGGCGTAAACGGCGGCGCATCTGTCCCCGTGACCGCCGCCTGCTGCGTCGGGGCGCCGACGGCGGGTGCGCCGCTGCCAAGCAGACCGAAACCGTCGCTGGTAACGGCCGCGACGATCACAAACACAAGGCAGAAGATCGCCAGCAGGGAAGCGCCAGCGGTCGCAGCACGGCGCAGGGCTGCCCTCGAGGGCTGCCAGCGGCGCAAGCGCGTGATGGTGTGCGAGATCCACTGTGCCTGGGCGGGAGTGTCCTGCGCTTCGGGCACAACCTCCTCCAGCCGGGAAAGCCACTCCTCAGGGATGGGGCGGGCCACCTGCAGGCCGTGCGTCAGCTTGACCATTGCGGTAGTGGACAGCCCGCCGGTCAGGTCGCCGTACTGCACATCTTCCAGCGGCGGGGGCAGCACCTGATCGTTGCGCAGCCGCCTGAGCAGCACCGGCAGGATGGGCTTGCCCTGCCGGGCCGCCTGCGCGAACTCCCAGCGGCACCAGCGCGAGTCGACCGAGGCCGGGGTCAGGATATAGACAAAGACATCGCAGCGCGTGATCTCATCCAGAATGCGCGCGCGCCAGTGCTCAGCAGGGACCAGCGCGAGGTCCATCCACGGCTCGAACCCGGCTTCCCACAGAATGTGGCGCAGCTTGCGCACCCGGCGCTTGTCTTTGCGAGCGTAGCTGAGAAACAGTCGCATCGGGGTTCTCCTGAGCGGAGGGCACGGCTAACCCCATTATATTCAACATGTGCGCAATATCACGCGCAGGCAGGCCACTTCCCCCACCCACGCGCTTTGGTTCAGATATAGAGGCGGTCGGGGTCGATCTCCTCGCGCAGCACGCGCAGCTCTTCGGCGCTGGGCGGCTCGATCTGCTCAATGGAAGCGGCAAAGAGCAGCTCAAAGCCGGTGTTCTCCACAACCTGCTCAACGGTAACGTCAGGGGCCAACGCCTCAAGGCGCATCCGACAGGTGGCCGGATCAAATCCCAGGCGACCCAAATTGGTGATGACGGCTAACGGCCCCGTCCCGGGTGGCAGGCCTGCGGCCTCACGTGCCCCCGGCCCGCTCAGATAGCCCGGCGTGGTGATAAAGTCGCACTTCTCCACGAAGCGGCGCTTATCGTGGCGCATGATGGCGATCGTGCGCCAGCACAGCGATCCCACGTCGTTGCCGCCGCCGCTGCCGGGCAGGCGCACTTTGGGGTGGTAGTAATCGCCGATGACGGTGGTGTTGAGGTTGCCATAGGGGTCGATCTGGGCGCCCCCTAGGAAACCGTAGTCGATGAAGCCGCGCGCAGCAGTCTCCATGATATCGGTGATGCCGGAGGCAGCCAGCGCCTTGTGGAAGGTGCGTGCCTCGCCGACGGCAAGGGGCAGCTCTTCCAGTATCGCCCCCGTGCCGCCGAACTCAAAGATCGGGATCAAGTTGGGCGCGTAGAGGCGCTGCGCCAGCGAGGCGGCCAACATGGGGATACCCGTGCCGATGAAAGCCGTCGTGCCGTCTTCGAAGAGGCGTGCAGCGATGCAGATCATCAGTTCGGTGGGGCTGTAGCCCCGATCGGAGG
>DAOTYL010000091.1:0-11363 GCA_034434955.1 Anaerolineae bacterium
AGCGCCGAGATCGTGGTGTTGACAGTGCCCTATGCAGCCCATCGCGCTACTTTAGAGAGCGTCCGCGAGCAGGTACAAGGCAAGATTCTGGTTGATGTGACCGTGCCCCTCCAGCCGCCCAACATCACCGTTGTGACGCTGCCGCCGGGCCGTACTGCCGCCGAGGAAGCGCAGGCGTTGCTTGGCCCTAACGTGCGGGTGGTCTCGGCCTTTCAGAACGTCTCGGCGATTCACTTGAAGGACAGCAGCCATGCTGTGGATTGCGATGTGCTCGTTTGCGGCGATGATGCGGCGGCCAGAGAAACGGTGATTGCGCTGGCGCAAGCGGCAGGGATGCGCGGCATTGATGCTGGGCCGCTCGCCAACGCTATCGTCGCCGAGAGCCTCACGCCGGTGTTGTTGGGGATCAACAAGCGGTACAAGGTCAAAGGAGCGGGAATCCGCATCACGGGGATTGGTGCATGACGGCGCAGCAAGTCCAGATTATCGGTGTGCCGGGCATACCCCTCATCCAAACAGGCGATGATCTGGTTGCAATCCTTGGCGAAGCATTGCACGCCAGCGGTCTTGCCTTGCAGGATGGTGATGTGGTGGTCTTTACCTCCAAGATCGTCTCTAAGGCTGAAGGGCGCTGGGTAGACCTGACGGCCGTCGAGCCGGACGAGGAGGCGTGCCGCATTGCGGCGCAGTGCGGCAAAGACCCGCGCGAAGTGGCGGTTATCCTCAGCGAGTCGCGGCGCATCTCGCGCCTGCGCGAAGGGGTGCTGATCGTGGAGCATCGGCTGGGCTTTGTCTGTGCCAACGCCGGTATGGATCACTCCAACACCCGCCCTAACGGGGAATGGCGTCTACTGCTGCCGCTCGATCCCGACGCTTCGGCGCGGGCGCTGCGCAAGCAGATCGGGGCGCGGCTAGGGGTACAAGTTGCGGTGGTCATCAGCGATAGCCATGGGCGCCCCTTCCGCCTCGGCACGTTAGGCGTAGCGATTGGCGCTGCAGGGCTGCCGGCGCTGTGGGACCTGCGGGGCCGTCCCGATCTGTTTGGCACGGCGCTGCGCGTGACGGAGGTCGGTTTTGCCGATGAGATCGCCGCTGCAGCAGGGCTGGTGCTGGGGCAGGCCGCCGAGGGCATTCCGGTGGCCATCGTGCGAGGGCTGGAGTATCCGGTAGACGAGAATGCCGCTGCCTCCGATCTGATCCGCCCCCGTGAACTTGATCTCTACCGCTGAACCTCGTAGATTTAGAAGAGTAGGATCGGCTTAAAGATAAGGGCCGGCTGCCTTGCAGCCGGATAGGCAGAACTTGAACCCGGCTATATCTCTTCCTGCCGACGCGCTCCATCGTTTCCTGCGTGGGCGGCGGTCCATCCGCCGCTTTCAGCCTTGCTCTATCCCCTCTGGGGTGCTCATGCGGGTCCTCGAATCCGCGATGTGGGCGCCTTCGGCACACAACCGCCAGCCCTGGCGCTTTGTCATCCTCAATACGGCGGAGAGCAAGCGGCAGCTGGCCGAGACAATGGCCGCTCAGCTTGCCGCTGACCTACGCGCCGATGGCGTGGACGAGGATACCATTGCCCGAGATATAGCCCGTTCGCGAGAACGTTTGGTGAGCGCTGCTGTGCTGGTGGTGGTGTGCCTGACGATGAAGGATATGGATCGCTACCCTGACGCCCGACGGCAAGCCTGCGAGCATGTCATGGCAGTGCAGAGTGTGGCTATGGCGGGGCAGAACCTGCTACTTGCAGCCCATGCCGAAGGTTTAGGCGGGGTTTGGATGTGCGCGCCGCTCTTCTGCCCAGAAGCCGTGCGCACGGTGCTCGATCTGCCGCCGGACTATGAGCCGCAGGGCGTGATCGCTTTGGGCTATCCTGCGGAGCAGCCCAGCAAAGGGCGCGAGCCGCTGGAGACGCGGGTGATCTTCCGATGAGTGCCTGTGACCGAGTGGTGCTGCTGGTAGGTGGAGTGGGTGGGGCGAAACTGGCGCTGGGCCTTGCCCGCGTGCTGCCTCCCAATGCGTTGACCATTATTGTCAACACCGGCGATGATTTTGAGCATCTGGGGCTGCACATCTCCCCCGATCTAGACACGGTGATGTACACGCTGGCCGATCTGGCCAACCCGCAGACCGGCTGGGGGCTGGCAGGGGATACCTTCCGGGCAATGGAGATGGTGGGGCGCTACGGCGGCCCGACGTGGTTCCGTCTGGGTGATGGCGATCTGGGGACCAATGTGATGCGCACCATGCTGCTGCGCGAAGGCTGTTCCCTTACGGAAGTCACGCAATGGCTGTGCGCGGCGCTGGGCATTGCTCATCGCCTGTTGCCTATGTCAGATGATCCTGTCCGGACGGTATTAGAGACCGAGCAGGGTAGGCTAGCCTTTCAAGAATACTTTGTGCGTGAGCGCTGGCAGCCCGTCGTGCGCGGTATCTGCTATGAGGGGGCTGAACAAGCAAACCCCAGCCCGGCTGTGGCGGCAGCATTGGAGGAAGCGACGGCCATCGTGTTGGGGCCGTCCAACCCTTTCCTTAGCATCGATCCCATTCTGGCTGTGCCGGGCATTCGTGAGCGCATTGCAGCCTCGACTGCACCCAAAGTGGCCGTCACGCCCCTTATCGCCGGGCAGGCTGTGAAAGGCCCCACCGCCAAACTGATGGCCGAACTAGGGCTTGAGGTTTCGGTGCTGGGCGTGGCAAGGCATTATCAAGAACTGCTCAGTGGCATTATACTGGATGAGGCGGACCGCAGCCTGATTCCCTCAATTGAGGCGTTGGGAATCCGTGCAACCGCCCGGCATACTTACATGGAAACTCTCTCGGATAAGATTTCGCTCGCGCAATCCCTGTTGGCCTGGTTAGAGGATAACCTACCGTGAAGAACGTTTGGGCTATCGTCCCCATCAAACCGTTAAACCGTAGCAAGAGCCGTCTTTCCCCTGTGCTGGATATCAGACAGCGTGAGGCCTTCAGCCGCCATATGTTGGAGCAGACGCTGCTCACGTTAAAGAAGGTGGAGAACATCAGCGGGGTGCTGGTGGTAAGCCGTGATCCCCATGCGCTTGCAGTAGCGCGCCGTCTGGGGGTGCATACCCTGCAGGAGAGCGGCGCACCTGAGCTGAACGCCAGCCTGACACGCGCCACGCAAGTCGTGGCCACTTGGAACGCCGGCGGCGTGCTGGTGTTGGCCTCGGACATCCCTCTGGTGCAACCACATGATATTGAGGCTATGATAGACCGGGCGAAGTTCCCGCCGGTGATGGTGATCGCCCCCGATCGCCATCGTAGCGGTACCAATGCACTGCTGATGGGGCCGCCTGCGCTGTTCCCTTTCCGCTTCGGCAAGGAAAGTTTCGCTAAGCATCTCGCCGAGGCGCGTAAAGCCGGCGCCGAAGTGCATATCTATGAATCTCCGAACATTGCGCTGGATGTGGATGTCCCCGCCGATCTGGAGCTGTACCGCGAGATGCTGATCGAGCGCCAACTTGGTGAGCCTGCCTGGATGGGGTAGCCTATCCGGCGCTGTAGCCGTCCGAAAGAAAGGAGATTGCCATGCCTGAGCGCGTTGCCCTATACCTACAGGACGCTCATCCCATCCGCGACGGGATGGAGTATGTCCGATACGCCGAGCAGCGGGGATTTGAGGCTGTCTGGCAAGCCGAGTCGCGGCTGGTGCGCGATGCCATTGTGCCGATGGCTGCCTTTGCGGCTGTGACGGAGCGCATCAAAGTGGCTTCGGGCGTCATCAACAACTGGACGCGCAATGCAGCGCTTATCGCCGCTACCTTTCTGACGTTGGATGATCTGGCCCCCGACCGTATCATCTGCGGCATTGGTGCGTGGTGGGACCCACTAGCTAAAAACGTCGGCATCGAACGCCGTAAACCACTGACAGCCATGCGCGAGGTGGTCACGGTGGTGCGCCGGTTGCTGAATGCCGAAACGGTGACATTCCACGGTGAGTTTGTCCATCTGGAGGGCGTCAAGCTAGATGTGGTGTACGGGCGCAAAGGGCCGCGCAACGTGCCCATCTATATCGGCGCGACGGGGCCGCAGATGCTGGAGCTGGCCGGTGAGATCGCCGACGGCGTCGTGCTCAACTATCTAGTTACGCCTCAATACAATGTGGAAGCGATGGAGCGCTTAGAAGCAGGGGCCAAACGTGCCGGGCGCAGCATTGATGACATCGACCGCCCACAGCTAGTGGTGTGCTCCATGGATCCCGACCGTAAGCGGGGGCTGGACGGCGCACGCAAGCTGGTCACCCAGTATTTGGCACAGCAACCGCATTTCGCCAAGGCGCTTGGCGCGGAGGAAAGCCTGGTCAACGAGATCAAGAAGCGCCTGGGTTGGCCTGCGACGGAGGAAGAGATCGAATCGGCGATGGAGCTGGTGCCCGATGAAATGGTGCAGATGGTTGCCGCGGCAGGCACGCCAGAGGAGTGCCGCGCCAAAGTGCGCGAGTATATCGAGACCGGTTGCACCTGCCCCATCCTCTACCCGCTGGGGCCGGATGTGAAGGCGATGATCGATGCCTTTGCGGTGATGTGATCCTCAATCTGGGCAGAATCGGGCGTTTTTATGGACAAGGCGAGAGAACAAGCAGGCACATTCACCCGCCAGCCGAACTCACGGCACTGCTTCGTATGTGGGGTGGAAAGCCCCGTCGGGTTAAGGCTGTGCTTCGCCGATAACGGTGTGGACGAGGTGCGGGCAACCTATACCGTGCGCAGCGAATATCAGGGTTACCCGGGCATTGTGCATGGTGGGATTGTCGCTGCTATGCTGGATGAGGTAGGCGGGCGGACGGTGATGATCGGCCATCCTAACCGTTTCTTTATGACGGCCAAGATGGAAATTCGCTATCGCCAGCCTGTGCCGACCGATACTCCGCTCACCTTGATTGGACGGCCTGTCCGCGATCGGGGGCGGTTGGTGCAGGCCCACAGCGAGATCCGCCTGCCGGATGGAGCCATCGCTGCCGAAGCCGACCTGACGCTGGTGGAAATCCCGCCAGAGTACGTGCCGGATGCCGACTTTGAGGCTCTCGGTTGGAAGGTGTACCCCGACGAAGTTTGCACAAATGAGTAGGGCGATCCTACTATGGAGGGCTGCTTTGCCTGCCAGTTAAGGAGGCTAGGATGCTGTATAGGCTGCGAGAATACCACCGCCCCACCGATTTAGAGGAAGCGCTGCGCCTGCTACAGCGGACGGATATCCGCACCGTCCCGCTGGCAGGCGGTACCGAGTTGATCGGCAGAGGAGGGGCAGAGATCGAGGCCGTTGTGGATTTGGGCGCCCTAGGGCTGGACTTTATCGAGCGTGAAGGCAATGCGCTGCGGCTGGGTGCAATGGTGCGCCTGCAGGCGATCGTCGAGAGATTAGAGGAAGTAGCCGACGGCCTGCTTGCTGAGGCGGCACGGCGCATGGCGGGGTGGAATATCCGCAATATGGCTACCCTCGGCGGATCGCTGGTGGGGAGCGGCCTGCACACGCCATTGAGTGTGGCGTTGGCAGCGCTGGGCGCACGCCTCGCGATCACAGGACAAGACGAACTTCTGCCCTGGCCAGTTGGTGAGATTCCGCGGGGGCAGCTGATCACGGCAGTGGTTATTGACCTGCCGGAAGGTGCTGTAGGCACAGGCTACGAGCAGGTAGGGCGTACCCCTGCCGACCATCCGATTGTCTGCGCAGCAGCGGTGGCCTCTCGTTCCATCCAGGGGGAGGTCCACACTCGCACGGCGGTCGGCGGCCTGCTGGTGCGCAGCCTGAGTATCGTTGATCAGGCGATCGGGGGCGATGTTCCTGCCGCTGTTGAAGCGGTTGCCGCTCAGATCGCCCCCCCATCGCTGCCGGAAATGGCCTGCCTTTCTGACTATCGGGGCAGCGCGGAGTATAGGCGTGCGGTTGCTCCCGTCGTGGCCCGCCGCGCCCTCACAACGGCGATCGAGAAGCTTGCACAATAGTCCATGCCGCAAACCACCCACCGCATTCCGAAGACAACCCTAACCTGTCTCCGGCAGTTGGTGCTGCCCGGACTCTTATTGTTCCTTGCTTACGTGTTGCGCATCTACCATCTAGATGTCAAAGACATGTGGGTGGACGAGGCTCATATATGGTGGCATGCTCGCCTACCCCTATTGGAGGGCATGTCACGGGGTATGGCCGAAGGCCCCACCAGCGTTGCCTCCGATCCTCTCTATGGCTTTCTCATACACTTCTGGGTTGGGCTGACGGGCGAGAGCGTCTTTGCCATGCGCTTCTTCAGCCTACTAGCATATCTTGTCACCCTCGCTCTGCTGGGTTGGGCAGCCGGACGAGCGTTCGGCGCACGGGCAAGGCTGGCTGCACTGGCGATCGGGGCAGTCTCCCCGCTGTGGGTGCTGTACTCGCAGGAGATACGCCCTTACGCACTTGTGCCCGCTGCTATGCTGCTTATTGTCTGTGGGGTTGTTGACATTGCACAAGGGCACGGGCGCGGACGGCGTGGATGGAGCCTGCTTGTAGCCGGAGAGACGATGGCGCTCTACACGCATGGCTTTCTGGCCTTTGGCGTGTTCACCGCCAACCTGCTGCTTGTCTGGATGGGACTGCGCCGCCTGCGGCAACCTGACCGACGACGTTGGTGGAGGAACTGGGCCGTCAGCCGCCTCGGGACGCTCATCTTAACTGCTCCGCTGATACCGCTCTATCTGGCTCGTTCGGGAGCAGAAGTTAATCCCCTGTTTCTGCCGCTGAGCGCCCCGGAATTTGCCAGCGCACTGTGGGGATTCCTGCTGGGCATTCCCTGGGAGCAACGCGCGGAAGGCATCCCGATGGTAGTGCCTGTCGCCTGTGCTCTCCTTCTGAGTGCGGTGGCGTTGGCCATCTCACTGCGGCAGCGCAGGGCGCGCCTGCTGGCGGATTGGGTCTGGTGGCTGATAGGCACAGCAGTGCTCATTATGCTCTATTCATGGCGCAACGCAGCCTTTCATGGGCGCTATGCAATGTTCCTCAGCGGCGTGTTGTTCCTTATCCTCGCTGCGCTGATCACTACAAGTTGGGAGGTCGGGCAGTGGGGGAGGCTGATCGGCGGTGGGTTGGCGCTGGCAGTGCTAGCCTCTTCTGTAATGGGTTTGCAAGGCCTCTATAGCGGGGCCTATTCCGGTTATCGCCACCACGCTACGCGGGCCCTCAGCGATGCGCTCAAGGCGCAGTTTGGAGAGCGGGATGGCATCATTGTGATGCCTATCTACGACTATACGCTGGACTATTACGGCTACGGCGAAGCCGCGCTCGGTTGGGCGCACTCTCAGCAGGCACAGGATACGCCGGAGGGCTTGCTGGAGTTCATGCGCGGTAAGGAAAAGATCGGCGTCTTGCGCCTCATCTATGAAAGCGAAGAATTACACAGCCATATTCCCTTTTATCTGGAGCGCTTCGGCTCGCTAGTGAGTAAGCAGGTCTTTGAGGGCTATACACTCTCTACCTATCAGCTGGACCGTGAGGCGCAACCGGAGTTAGCCGTCCTTCAGCCCGCTGACCTTAATTGGGGGACGCTCCGCCTCAGTGGCCAGTCTGTGGAATCGGGCGATGCCGTCACCGTGGCTTTACAATTTCGGGTATCTCCCACCGATACACCTGGCCCGCGCTATGCTCTCTCGTTGCGCCTTGTTGACCCCCTGACCGACTGGACGCTCAGCCAGACGGACAGCCTGCTGGTGGACGAGCGAGGCTACCCGACGAGCGAATGGCGGCCCGGTCAAGAGGTCATCCAGTACTTTGTTCTGCCGCTTCAGCCTGGCACGCCGCCTATTGAGTCCCGCCTTGTGGGCATCCTTTACGATGCGCTGAGCGGCGAGGGGGTGGATTTGCGTGACGCAAACGGCGCCCCTGCTGGACGGGAAGCCAACCTTGGGACGGTGAGGCTTGGCCCAGCGCCTGCTCGGTGGGCCTACGGGGATGAGCGGAGGGCCTTTGCGCTTGTCTCTCTCTCATCGGATGTGTTGGCCGGATACGCGCTGGATGGGAATGTTATCACGCCGGGCAGCAGGGTAGGCGTGACGCTTGGCTGGCTAGCACCCCCCCAAGAGGTGCAGGGACAGGGGGCACGAGTGCAGATAGTGCAGGATGGCAGTTTGTTGGCGGAAGAGGGCGGGCCACCGTTGCAAGGCCGCCATCCTGCCAATGTGCCAACGGGCGACCTGTGGCTGGACCGTCGGGTGTTAGAAGTAAACCGCGAGGCTCGTGCCGGCCCCGCTGAACTGATCCTCTGGCTGGGGGATCGTCAACTTGTGCTGGGCAGCATCCAGATAGCGGGTCTTGAGCATATCACCGAGCGTCCGGCGATTGAGTATCCGCTGGAGACGACTTTTGGTGGGGTGGCGCGGCTGCTGGGCTATCGGCTGGATGTGCCGCCGCGCATTACCAGCGAGACCACACTCACTCTTACCCTCTACTGGCAGGCGCTAGCTGACGGAACGCCGGATGCGGAATACAAAGTCTTCACCCACATCCTGAATCCGGAAGGTAGTCTGGTCGGCCAGCATGACGGTGTGCCTGTTGGCGGTACACGGCCCTTCAGTGGATGGCAGGCAGGTGAATATCTGATCGATGTACACCCTATGCAGTTTATCGTCCCTTACGAAGGCCCGATCCGCATTCAGGTAGGGCTTTATGACCCTGTGACGTTTGAGCGCATCCTGACAGCAGATGGCCGTGATGCGGTGGTATTGCCCATTGAGCTGGAGGTTGAACCCCGCCGTTAGATGGCCTAAACTCATCTGTGGGGATGCAGGTCCCCGCGTGGGTCATCTGCTGGCAGGCAAGGAAGGGAGGTCGTCACCCATGAAGGTCACTCTTTGGTTAAATGGCGAGGAAGTACATCTTGAGACGTGGCCCGGCCAGACCCTTCTGGCAGCCCTGCGTGAGAACGGCTTTGTAAGCGTCAAGCACGGCTGTGAGACCGGCGAATGCGGCGCCTGCACGGTGCTTCTAGATGGCCGGCCGGTGAGCAGTTGTGTGATGCTCGCTGCTCAAGCCGCTGGCCGCTCCATCATCACCGTTGAGGGGATCGGCGGGGCGCAGCAGCGCGGTTGGCGCGGTTCAGAGCCGCTGCATGTGCTTCAGCAGGCTTTTGTGGAGACGGGAGCCATTCAGTGCGGCTACTGCACCCCCGGCATGGTACTGGCTGCCAAGGCTCTGCTAGATCGCGAGCCGAATCCCAGCGAAGCACAAGTGCGCGAGGCGCTGACCGGCGTGCTGTGCCGCTGCACAGGATACCTCAAGCCGGTGCAGGCGGTGCTGCGGGCGGCGGCCATTCTGCGCGGCGAAGAAGTACCGCCCATTGCACCGGAAGAAGCCATCCCTGCACCGCCCGGCCTGTTCAAGCCGCCGCAACGGGAGGAGTTTGAGCCGCCGACGGTGATGGGCGGTGACGGTGGCACGCTGCTCAAGACTACACCGCTGCCGACCATCATTGTGACGGAGGAACGGGAGCGTGAGTATGTCGGGAAGCCTGAGCCAAAAGTAGATGCCTATAAGTTGGTACAGGGCAAGCCCGCCTTCACCGACGATATTGAGATGCGCGGGATGCTGATCGGCAAGCTTCTGCTTAGCCCACACGCCCATGCCATCATCAAGCGCATTGACGTGAGCAAGGCCCGCGCTCTGCCCGGCGTCCACGCCGTGCTGACCTACCAAGACATCCCGCGCGTAGCTTACACCACCGCCGGGCAGTCTTATCCCGAACCCGGCCCGCACGACAACTTTAGTCTGGACTACAAGGTGCGCTGGGTAGGTGACCGCGTGGCCGCCGTTGCAGCGGAAACAGAGGAGATCGCCCGGCAGGCGCTCGACCTCATTGAGGTGGAATATGAGGTCCTGCCTGCTATCTTGGACCCCCGCGAATCTATGAAACCCGGTGCTCCTGTGATCCACGATGAGCCGGAAAGCTGGCACATTGAGGACAAGCAGCGCAATCTGGCCGCCGTGATTGACTGGGAGCTGGGCGATGTGGAGGCAGCCTTTGCGCAGGCGGACTATGTCTTTGAGGATACGTACTACAGCCCCAAGGTGCAGCAAACTCCCATTGAGCCGCACATTGTCATCACCTGGTGGGATGAGAACGATCGCTTGGTGATCCGCACCAGCACGCAGGTGCCCTTTCACGTGCGGCGCATCCTTGCGCCAGTGTTAGGCCTGCCGGAGAAGCGCATCCGCGTCATCAAACCGCGCATCGGCGGTGGCTTTGGTTCTAAGCAAGAGGTGCTGATTGAGGACATCTGCGCCCATCTGACCATCGCCACCGGGCGGCCCGTAAAGATGGAGTACACCCGCGAAGAAGAGTTTATCGCTAGCCGCACACGCCATCCCATGTATATCACACTCAAGACAGGCGTAATGAAGGACGGCACGATCATCGCCAATGCCATGTATGTCCTCTCCGATACAGGTGGAAGCGGCACACATGGCATGACGGTCGCCGGCAACACCGGCCACAAGGCGATGGCACTCTACAATGCGCCCAACATCAAGTTTCACGCCGATGTGGTCTATACCAATAAGGTCCCATCGGGAGCGTTTCGCGGCTATGGCGTGCCGCAGGGCTTCTGGGCGCTGGAGACGCACATGGAGCACATCGCTCGTTCGCTGGGCCTTGATCCGCTGGAGTTCCGTTTGAAGAACGCCATCAAAGCAGGGGATGAGCATCCGGTGAGCAAAATCTGGAGCGAAGGGCGTGAGGGCGTAACGGAGATCATCCGCACCTGCGGACTGGAAGAATGCGTGCGGCAAGGAGCAGCGGCCATTCGCTGGTACGAGCGCTTCGGCAATCCGGAATGGCATGAGGTGCCGGGTAAGCCGCATCTGCGGCGCGGCATCGGCGTGGCGATGGTGATGCAAGGGACAGCCATCCCTAATCTAGATATGGGCGCGGCCAGCATCAAGATGAACGATGATGGCTCCTTCAACCTGTTGGTAGGCGCCACCGACCTCGGCACCGGTTCCGATACTGTGCTGACACAGATGGCCGCCGAGGTGCTAGGCTGTCCACCGGAAGACTTCATCACCTACTCTTCTGATACGGACTTCACGCCGTTTGACAAAGGGGCTTATGCCAGCAGCACCACTTACGTCTCCGGTCGTGCGGTGGTGCTCGCTGCTGAGAAGGTAGCCGCGCAGATCCGTGAGGTGGCTGCACGTATGATCAGCAAACAGGGTGATCCGGTAGCACCGGAGGATTTGGAGCTGCGCGATCGGGCTGTCTGGGCACCCGACGGCCGCAAGGTGACGCTGCGCGAGGTGGCGTTGAACTCCCTGCACACCGAACAGCAGCACCAGATCATGGCGACGGCTAGCTACGTCTCTCCGGAGTCGCCGCCTCCCTTTGC
>DAOTYL010000092.1:0-5576 GCA_034434955.1 Anaerolineae bacterium
CCACGAGCGCATGGATTTGATGACGCCGGAGCAGCTCCGCGCCGAGATCGCTGAGTTCAACCGGCTGGTGGGTGAAGCCGTAGGAGACCCCGCCTTTCGTGTGCGCTGGGCGCGTGCCACTTATGGCAACTACGGCAACGACCGCGCCCTATTTGCCCAGATGGCCCAAGAGTTCGGTCTAACGTGGGTGCGCTGGTCGGTCATCCCCAGCCATGCGAGTTATGTGGGGCATCTCTACGGGATGCAATTCCCCGATGCCATCCACAACGGGGATATCGCGCTGTTCCACGTGCGCTGGCAGGATCAATATTGGATCGAGCGCTATGTAGAGGAATGTCGCAGGCGCGGCATTCGCATGGTGTCGCTCTCCGAAATGCGGTTGATGGAGGAGGCGTTGCCTTCGCCTTCGCTACTTCCCCCGGAGGAAGAGGGAAGTTACCCTGCTCCCTGACCCTTACGCCAAACCGTCAGCTCTTGACCATGTATCCCACCCCGTGAATGGTGTGGATGTAACGCGGTTCGCTGGGGTTGGGTTCAATCTTGTTGCGCAGGTTGCGGATGTGTGCCCGCACCAGATCGGGATCGCCGGTGCCCGATGGGTACTGCCAGACGGCATCCAGTAGCTCATCCACCGAATGGGCCTTGTCAGGCGCAGACATGAGATGGTACAGCAGGCGATACTCGGTGGACGTAAGCTGGATATCTTTGGCCTCGGGCGTCGAGACCCGATAGGTGCGTGTATCCAACTCCAGCCCGCCGACCACCAGCCGCGTCGCCGTCCCTTCGGCGAAGGGGAAAGCACGGCGCAGCAGGGCGCGCACACGTGCGTTCAGCTCCTTCAGTTCAAACGGCTTGGTCAGGTAATCATCGCCGCCAGCATCCAACCCGCGCACGATATCGTCTGTGCGCCAGCGAGCGCTGAGGAACAGGAGAGGGATGCGTTGATAGCGTTCATCGCGGCGCAGCTCGCGGCAGAACTCCAGGCCGTCCTCGTTGGGCATCATGATGTCCAGCACGATCAGATCGGGTACGCGGCGCTGCATGTGCTCCCGTGCTTGAGCGGCAGACTCGGCCAGCGCAACATCATGCCCGTCGCGGCTGAGGGCGCGCCAGACGGTACCGAGAACATCTGCATCATCGTCGACAACCAGAATGTGCGCCATCGGTTCTCTCAGCCAGCAGACTCCGCCAGAAGGGGCAAGCGTACCGTCACACGGGTGCCTTCGCCCGGGGTGCTTTCAATGGTGATGCTGCCGTGATGATCCCTCACAATCTGCCGGCAGATGTACAGCCCCAGTCCCGTTCCGCGCCCCCGCGGCTTGGTGGTGAAGAAGGGGTCAAAGACCTGCTTCAGATGTTCCGGCTGGATGCCGATGCCGTTGTCCTCAACGCACACCTCGGCAGTGCGACTATCATCCATGCGCCGCGAACGTACCATGATATGCCCCGCATCGCCTTTGCTTAGCACGGCATCATAGGCGTTGAGCAGCAGGTTGAGCCACACGTCCTCCAACTGGCCGGGGATGGCTGCCACAGGCAGATCATCGGCCGCCAGGTCGGCGGAAAGCGCAATGCGCTGCTTGCGGAGGTGGGGTGTGATCAAGTCCAGCGTTTCGCGGATGGTGCGGGTGAGACTCTGGGTAGTGACCTCGCTGTCTACACGTGCCAGGGCCAACATACGCTCCACAGCGCGTTTGGCACGCAGACCGGCCCGCAGAATAGCCTGCGCCGACTCATGCGCCGGACTATCGGGCGGGGTGTCTTGAGCCAGCAATTCGGCATCGCCCAGGATGGTAGTCAGAGGATTGTTGATCTGATGCGCCACCGCCGCTGCCAGCTCGCCCAGCGCCGAGAGGCGCACGGCGCGGATCAACTGGCTCTGCATGGCCTTCTGCTCCTCAAGGCTGTGTTGCAGATCGCGCACGAGGCGGGCGTTTTCAAGCGCCACAGCCGCCTGACTGGCGAGCGCATGGGCCAGCCGCATCTCCCGCGCCGAGAACTCGCGCTGCGGGTCAAGGTCATAGAGTTGCACCAAGCCGACCGTCTGTCCTCTGGCCACTAACGGCAGTGCCAACATAGCGCTCGGCCCCACCATGCGGAACAGAGAGCGCTCGGCGGGGGTCAAGTCCGGCGCAATGCTGCGCAGCACCGTGATGCGCTGCTCGCGCAGCACCACTTCAAGGGTGGGCATACGGCCGATCTTGAGCTGAGGGCCGGGCTGCTCACTCCAGACGCCGTTGCCGTAGGTCATCAGGCGTTCCAGCGAGCGGCCTGCCGCATCCCAGTGGTAGAGACTGCACCAATCTGCGTTGCAAGCGCTCAACAAGGTACGAGTTGCATCAAAGAGGTGCGTTTGCTCTTGGGCGTAAGCCCCGCTTGCCACCAGCTCAGCTATCTCCAAAACGGTGCGGAAAGCACGCCCGATCCGTGCTTGGGCGAGGGGCGCATCATTGTACAGGCTGACGGCATCCATCACGCCGATCAACTGCCCATCGGATTGAAGGGGGAGCAGCACCAGGCGGTTGCCACCGAGGGCCGTAAGACACCTACGCTGCTGGGGAGAAGCAGTTGGACGCACGATTTGCACAGCCAAGGGCTTGTTGTGCTGGGCGATGAACTCGTAGTGGCAGTGCAGGATGGTGCGGCTCAAGCGTACCCCCTCGCCGAGCTGGGATACGGTCTGCCGATGCTCGGCGAGACGGACGCAGCAATTTTGCGCTGCCGACCAGCTGGAGATGATGCACCAATCGGCACGCAGGCCGCGCATCATATGCCGTGCGATGGCGTTCAGCACGCGCCCCAAGTCCAGCGAAGAGGAAATGGCGAAGGAAGACTCCACCAGCAAGCCCAGTTCCACGTTGCGCTCAACGGCTTCCTGATATAGGCGGGCATTCTCAATAGCGATGGTGGCGTAATCGGCCAGTTGCCGCAGCAGGTCGGCGTGGTAGGGTAGAAAAGCGTCCCTCTCAGAGGCGCGGGCCACGCTTAACCCGCCGATGATGCGCCCCCTGCCGCGCAAGGGGACGTGAATCTGGGAGCCGTCCGCCGCCCCACCCAGAAAGAGCACCTCACCCGCCTGAATGATACGGGCGGCGCTGTCGGGCAGATGCGGGAGCAGCACGGGTTGTTCGGGGTGCACACGGCGGCTGGCTGCGGGTTCAAACGGCCCGCCGTCCGCTTCCGCCAAGCAGATAAGCGCCTCATCGGCCTGCGTCAGCGTCAGGGCCGCCTCAGCGATGCCGTTCAGCAAGTCAGGGAGGTCAAACATCCCACTGAGGAACTGACCCAATCTGTGCAGTAGGCCGAGCTCTGCTAGCCGCTGCCAGTCATCAGACATGTCACGGTGTCTCCGAACCGCTCGTAATACCTTGTCGGAAGGCTTGCACTTTATTATAAAGTAAGCCCATCGTTTGGGCTATCTGCCCTGTGGCTCCATCCTGTCTCCTCTTTCCACCTGCCTCTGGCCCTACGTTTTTGTGACGTACCAGCGAATATGTTAGACTTTGGGACATGCGACGCATCAGAGAGGATTCCCTCGTCTACTACCGGTTTGAAAGCCTCAGCCACTTCGATGGCCTTATTCACGGCATCTTCACACGGCACGGAGGAGTCAGCCCGGCGCCGTTCAACACGCTGAACGTGGGGGGAACGGTGGGCGACGCGCCGGAGAATGTGCGTATCAACCGTGAGCGCATGGCGGCAGCAATGGGAGTTGACCCCTCGCAAACGCGCTCCACGTGGCAGGTGCACGGTGCGGAGGTAGTGGTGGCACGGCGGGACGATCCACCCGCACCCCTGCCGCCCCAAGCGGACGCTATGATCACCGCCGAGGCTGACTTGCCGCTCATGATGCGCTTTGCCGACTGTGTGCCGGTGCTGCTGTACGACCCCATACGCCGCGCCATCGGCATAGTTCATGCAGGCTGGCGCGGCACCCTGCTGGGGGTAGCAGCGGCAGCCGTGCAGGCGATGGGCGAAGCATTCGACAGCCGACCGCAAGACCTCATCGCTGCGATTGGGCCGTCCATCGGGCCGTGCTGCTACGAAGTCGGGCCGGAGGTGGTGGCCCAAGTGCGCGGCGCTTTTCCCGAGGCCGACGATTTGATCATCCCCCCCAGCAACAGCCATGCTGGCGCACACCTTGACCTGTGGCAGGCCAATCGGCGCACCCTGCAAGCGGCAGGCGTGCGCGAGATCGAAGTGGCGCGGCTATGCACAGCCTGCCTTGTGCATGAGTTCTTCTCACACCGTGCCGAGGCAGGGCGTACTGGACGCTTCGGCGCACTCATCAGCTTGCGCAGCGGAAACGGACGGTGAGAGCAGTTGCGGCGCAGATTGAGGCCAACATTGCAGCGGTGCGGATGCGCATCGCAGCGGCGGCGGAAAGGGCAGGGCGCAACCCCGCTGATGTACAGATTGTCGCCGTCACCAAGACGCACGGGGTGGATGTCATCCGCGCCGCTTATGAGGCTGGGTTGCGACATTTCGGTGAGAACCGCGTAGAAGAAGCAGAGGAAAAGATCGCCGCAGCACGCGCTGACCTACCCGCCGATGTGGTGTGGCACATGGTCGGCCACATTCAGAGCCGCAAGACGGCAGATGTGGCGGCACTCTTTGAGTGGGTGCATTCGGTCGACCGTTTCAAAGTGGGGCGGCGGCTCAGCGAGGCCGCCCTGCGGCTGGGGCGCACACTGGATGTGCTGCTGGAGGTCAACTTGAGCGGTGAAGCCAGCAAGTTCGGCTATGACCTCTCACGCTGGCCGGATGAGGCTGCTCAGGGGGAGGCCTTCTTCAGCGAGGTAGCACGCCTGCTGGAGCTGCCTTATCTGCGCTGGCAGGGGCTGATGACCATCGCCCCCTACACCGCCGATGCGGAGACGGTGCGCCCCATCTTCCGCCGGCTGCGGTGGTTGCGCCATGCGTTATGCAGCCGCTTTCCAGCGCTTGAGTGGCCGCACCTCTCGATGGGCATGAGCGGCGATTTTGAGGTCGCGGTGGAGGAGGGCGCAACAATGGTGCGCATTGGGACGGCGCTCTTCGGTCCGCGCGATTGATCCAACGCTGAAGGATGGAGCAAGAGTGGTCCCGATCATTCAATTCCTATTTGTGCTGATCAACGTCTATCAGATCATCCTGTTCCTGCGCGTCATGCTCTCCTGGTTCCGTATCGATCCCTACAGCAATGCTTTCGCACGCCTCCTCTACGCGCTGACCGAACCCGTGCTAGAACCGATCCGCGCCATCCTGCCGCCGGCAGGGATGATCGACTTCAGTCCGCTGGTGGCTTTTCTGCTGCTGGCCGTGATCCAGATGGTGCTGCGGGCGCTGCTGTAACAGGGTGAGGTCGCCCCAAACGCAGAATGTGCCCCAAAGAGGGCGATTTGCATCCTGAGGGAGGCGGCTTATACTGGCTACAAGGCGAAGGGACGCTCAGCGTCCGTATACCACCTGCTTTGGAGCGTCACGATGACGAGACGCCAGTTCAACATTACCGACGCCCGACATGGTGCCGCACTAACAGTGAAGATCGTCCCTAAGGCCAACCGCACGGAGATCGTCGGCGTGGAGGAGGACGG
>DAOTYL010000093.1:0-12300 GCA_034434955.1 Anaerolineae bacterium
TCGGGCATGGAAGGGGTAGCAGGCTCCTCTTGCGGGATGTCGGTGATGAGCGCTTCGGTGGTGAGGATCATCGCCGCGATGCTGGCTGCGTTCTCCAGTGCGCCGCGCGTCACCTTGGCTGGGTCAATGATGCCCGCCTCTAGCATGTCTACAAACTCGCCCCTGATCACGTCGTAACCGATCTTGTCGTTGCCGTTCTCCTGCTGTAAGCGGCGCACCGTATCGATGATCACTGCACCATCCACGCCGGCGTTAGAGGCAATGCGGCGCATGGGTGCCTCAAGGGCCGTGCGGACAATGGTCACACCGGTCTGTTCATCCGCGTACTCCATCCTCAGGTCATCCAGCGCATGAATGCTGTTGATCAGCGCCACGCCGCCGCCCGGCACGATGCCTTCCTCAACTGCCGCACGGGTGGCGCTGAGGGCATCCTCCACGCGGTGCTTCTTCTCTTTCAGCTCCACTTCCGTAGCTGCGCCCACGCGGATGATGGCCACGCCGCCGGCTAGCTTCGCCAGCCGCTCCTGCAGCTTCTCGCGGTCGTAATCTGAGGTGCTCTTCTCAATGGCGACCTTGATCTCCTCAATGCGGGCCTTAATGGCAGCTTCGCTACCCTTGCCGCCGACAATGGTGGTTTCATCCTTCGTGGCGATGACCTTCTCGGCACGGCCAAGGTCCTCCAGCGTGGCGTTTTCCAGCTTGCGCCCCACCTCTTCGGAAATGACCGTGCCACCGGTGAGGATGGCGATGTCCTGCAGCATGGCCTTGCGGCGATCGCCGAAGCCGGGCGCTTTGACGGCTAGCACGTTGAGCATCCCGCGCAGCCGGTTCACCACCAGCGTGGCCAGCGCCTCGCCGTCCACGTCCTCGGCGATGATGACCAGCTCGCGCTTTCCTCGGCTGAGCATCCTCTCCAGAATAGGCATCAAGTCCGCCGCTGCCGAGATGCGCTTGTCATAGATGAGGATGTAGGGGTCCTCGATCACAGCCTCCATCGACTCGGGGTTGGTGATGAAGTAGGCGCTGATATAGCCTCGATCAAACTGCATGCCCTCGACGTACTCGGTCTCGAACTCAAGACCCTTGCTCTCTTCAACGGTGATGACGCCGTCTTTGCCGACCTTCCACATCACCTCGGCGATGAGCTCACCGATCTCACGATCCTGCGCTGAGATGCTGGCCACGCTGGCGATCTCTTCCTGCGTGTCGATTTCCACCGCCTGTCGGCTGATAGCCTCGGCTACGCGGGCGGTAGCGGCCTCAATGCCACGCTTGAGCAGCATGGGGTTTGCGCCGGCCGCGACGTTCTTAAGGCCCTCGGTGATCATCGTGTGGGCCAGCACCACACTGGTAGTGGTGCCGTCGCCGGCGATGTCGTTGGTCTTGGTGGCGGCTTCCTTCAGGAGCTGAGCACCCATGTTCTCGTAGGGGTCCTCCAGCTCGATCTCCTTGGCTACGGTGACCCCATCATGGGTGATAGTGGGCGCTCCCCACTTCTTATCCAGCGCTACGTTGCGCCCTTTGGGGCCAAGCGTAGTTGCGACGGCATTGGCGACAGTGTCAATGCCGCGCTTGAGCTTGCGGCGTGCCTCTTCGGCGAACGCTAACTGCTTTGCCATATCTTTAGATTACCTCCATGGAGTGGTTGGGGATGCAACAGTAGGCGTGGGCATCAGGATTCGATGATGGCCAGAATATCTGACTCTTTAAGGATGAGCAGCTTCTTGCCATCGATCTTGACTTCTGTTCCGGCATACTTGGCAAATAGGACGATCTGGCCCACCTCCACATCCATGGGGATGCGCTTCCCTTGCTCGTCCTTTCGGCCAGCGCCGACTGCCAGTACTTCACCTTGCTGGGGTCTCTCTTTGGCAGTCTCAGGCAGCACCAGTTGCCCACCGGCGAAAGTCTCCTCGTGCTCGATCGGCTCAACAACAACCCGATCGCCCAGAGGACGTAACTTCAGCGACATGAGATGTAGCCTCCTTCAGTCAGCGGAAAGACAATTTTCGGGGCGAATATATAGATTTTAGCACTCTTAGCCGGCGAGTGCTAAAAACTGCGCGTAGTATATGCATTGGCCAACACGGTGTCAAGAGAGGAGAGAACGAATTAACGCATTTCTTATATAAGTAAGACCCTTTACAGATCTCTGAGCAGAGGCACAACGACCTTCAGGGTTTCCTCCTGTCCGCCAATGGAAGGCGGATGGTCACCGTTGTGCCCTGCGCGGGCGCCGACCTGATCTGCAGGAGCGCGCCGACCAGGGCGGCACGCTCATACATCCCCATGATACCGAAGTGTCTCTCTGCAGAGAGGTCCGTCACACGGCGCGGGACCACAAACCCCCGCCCATTATCTTGTACTGTGATGGTGACCGCTTCGCTGTCAAAGAGTACCTCCAGCTTTATGTGGCTAGCCGCGCTGTGTTGCCGGGCGTTGTTGAGGGCCTCCTGCGCCACGCGGTAGAGCACCAGCTCCTGTTCCGGCGACAAACGCTGCGGTGTGCCGCCCAGCGAGAAGTCGATAGGGCTCTCCCCTTGCTGGCCTAATTCGCGGGCCAGCATCTCCAGCGCCGGAGCTAGACCCAGTTCTTCCAGATAGACAGGTCGCATGGCACGGATAATGCGCCGCAGGTCGCTATTGGCTTGGGAGACCATTGCACGTAGCTCCCCCAGCAACGCCGTCGCCCTGGGATCGCTGAGCAGGTAGCGCTTCAGCATCTGGGCGCGGTGGTCGATGGCCACCAGCGATTGCGCCGTCTGGTCGTGCAGCTCGCGCGCCAAGCGAGTGCGCTCTTCCTCTTGTGCGCGTGTGATGGCCCCAATGTAGCTGTGCATCCCCTCCTGCGTGGCACGCACACGGTCTGCTAGATGGCGCAAGGTGGCTTGCAATTGGCGGATCTCCTCAATGCCGCCCACAGGCTGTTCGATGCTGCCAAAATCGCCCCAGGCTAGCTCTGTCGCACGCTCTTCCAGCTGCTGCAGGGGGCGCACAATACGCTGGATGCCAAACCACACTGCCCCTGCCGCGATGAGCAGGACCGGCACAAGCACAAGTGGAGCCGCTTGTGAGTAGCGCATCAGCAACCCCAGCGATTCGCGCCAGCGTTCCCTCTGCACGAACACCCACCCTGCAGCGGGGACAGTCGCGTAAGCTGCTACAACTTCTTCCCCATCCGCATCAGCAGTGTAAACTACGCCGCTTCCGCCACCCGGGGCGATCGTGGAGGGAACTTCTACCTCCTGGACTGCACTGTTGTGATAGAGGAGACGACCATCAGATGTTGCAAGATACACCACCGTATCGGGGTCGGGATATAGGCTCTCTAAGGCGGCAGGCAGCCCCAGCGCATCGAGCGAGACTGTGCCCACCACCAACCCTTCCGCGTCAGCGGGCAGCGCCACAACAACCGCTACCCACGTGATCGCTTCGCGCGGCTGGATGAGCGGCACAAAGCTGTCACCACGCCTTATATCCTCCGGCAGCGTACTGTGGATGTTCCTCTCAGTAGCCGCCAGCAGTTGCCCATCAGCACGGTGAAAGGCGACACCTCCATCGAAAAGCAGCGATAGCCAATCGCCCTCCGCATGCACGATAGCCGCTGGCGGCTCACCGCGCTGCACCCGCTCCGCCAGATGGGTCAGCACCTCACGCCGCAACTCTAGCTCCGCAGAGAGATTAACAGCGACGCCGCGCACGGCGTGCAGGTTATGCTCTGCCACCATGTCGCGCATGGCCGACTGATGAAGCGCCACTCCACCAAAGGCGACCACCAACACTAAAACCAGCAGCGGCAACACCAATAGGGTGAGGATTTGGAAGGGCAGCCCGCTGAGGGGATGCTTCATGAGTCACTCCGGCAGCGTGAGGAGGTTAAGTTGCGCTGCCCGCACTACTGCCTCAGTGCGATTGGCTGCCTGGAGCTTTTCGAAGATACGGCGCAGATGGCCCTGTACAGTGCGATCGCTGATGCCGAGCCGAATACCGATAGCCTTATTGGTCAGCCCCCGCGCCGCTTCGCGCAACACCTCTATTTCGCGATCGGTCAACGGCTCGTAAACTGGTTGCGGCTGCCCTGAACCCGCGATGGAGCGTACCACCTTCCCTACCAATGCCGGGTCCAACACGGATTTACCCTCATG
This sequence comes from Anaerolineae bacterium, assembly GCA_034434955.1. Taxonomy (GTDB): domain Bacteria; phylum Chloroflexota; class Anaerolineae; order Aggregatilineales; family UBA3940; genus DAOTYL01. The sequence goes on from DAOTYL010000093.1 coordinate 4,146, forward strand.
CACAGCGCGCACAGCTTCAACGATCTCCTCTGCGTCGGAGGTCTTGAGCACATACCCATTGACACCTGCCTCTAGCGCAGCCATCACAAAGGGATCGTCGTCGTAAGAGGTCAAAATAAGCAGCCCCACCGGTAGATTTTGCTCCCGCACCAGGCGGGCGACCTCAATCCCGCTGTAGCGAGGCATCTGGATATCCAACATGGCTACATCAGGCTGTCGCTCAAGAATCAAGCGTAGGGCTTGCTCGCCATCTTCGGCCTCGGCTACTACCTCAATGCCGGCTTCCAACAAGAACTCTCGAATGCCGCGCCGCACCACCTGATGGTCATCGGCCAGCAGGACACGGATGGGCTGCTCGATCATTTATGACCCTCCGGCGTTATTCCCCCACTCCGATCTTATCGCAGCTTGGTCTTTCATGTGGAGCATGATCTTGCAAGCTGTCTCTCCGACTGCTTCGCGTTCTATAAGGTGACCGGTAAAGCAAGTGATCAGCCCTTGATGCGCCAAAAAGCCTATATCTTTTCTGACAATATATGTCAATATAATAAATATAATCTTTTGTCTACTCTAGAGCATCAGAAAAAGAGGTAGAAATGCGCAAGACGCTGTTTGCCTCGCTGCTGGTTCTCTCCATCTCCGCGATCCTAAGCGCCTGCGGGCCAAAGCCGCCGCAAGAAGTACGGATCACGGTGACGGAGTTCAGCATAGAGAGTTCGGTGACGACGTTCAAAGTGGGACAACCCTATCACTTTGTGGTCACCAATGAGGGAACGATTGAGCACGAGCTGATGATCGCGCCACCCCTGACAGAGAGCGAGATGAGCATGGAGATGCATGATCTGGATGAGATGGCGCTAGCTATGATCCCCGAAGAGGACCTGCAAGCAGGTGCAACAGCTGCGTTGGATTTCACTTTTGAGGAAGTAGCCTCTGCTGGCGAGCTGGAGTTTGCATGCCACATTCCCGGCCACTATGAGGCCGGTATGAAGCTGCCCATCGTGGTGGAGCGTTGAGCACCGTTTTCATGGAGGAGGGAGTACTCAGGACATTCAGATTCCCGAATGTCCCCTTATCTTCCTTCCTTCATTCATTCTTGCGGCGGTAGGAGCATGCGGTCCATGTTGGGATAGAGCAGCCACCCGACCGCCACGCCAAACGCTACACCACTCAGCAGGCGCATAAGCGAGTTAAACGATCCCAACTCATCGCCCGCGTAGAACGCAGGTGGAAGCGCCTGATTGGTGAGGGCGGCCAACCAGGCATTTGTCTCACGGAAACCCTGCCCAAATCCCGCTAGATCGCTCACCCAGTGCGTGCCGCCGTCGATCATCATAGGCAGCAGCAGCACAAAGAATCCCCACAACGGAAGTGGCTTAACCTGCACTCGCCGTCGCAGGAAGGCATAGATCACCGCCACGATCAGTGGTGTGATGTACATGTACACCATGCGGTCCGACCATGCCACTTTCCAGCCCATCGCCTCATTGCCAATGAAGCGCCTCAGTGCCAGCAATTGCCCGGCAGCGGACAATCCCTCAACGCTGATAGGCAGCTGATCAAGGCTATACATCTGGAAACCCTGCGGTCCGAAGAGGAAGAAAGAGCGCTGTGCCATTTGATGGCACAGGCCGCTGTAGGTCCAGTAGATGACTTGTGCTGCGCCCTCCCAACCCAACTTCATGAAGATAGGAGCGAGGAAGGGCAACCCGTTGAAGATCACAAGAAAGACGATTATCAGGGCTAACCAATCTGGCCAATGGATGGCCCTCTGCTTGCTTCCTGCTCCTTCGATGACATGATCGCCTATACAGGCCGTGCTTAACGGCATCGTACCCCCTCTTTACTCCTCGGGGTGCGCTTGGAAAGCCAGCACCCAAAGGTAGTCCACTAACGCGCGTGTCTCCTCCTCAGTGAACAGCGTACCAAAGTTGGGCATTCCCGTACCCATACCGCCGCGCCGAATCTTGGCATACAACACATCGCTGCGCCGCGCCAGCATATGGGCGAGATCGGTGAAAGCTGTTGGTGGATTAGTGGTCGTGTCGGCTGCTGGGCCGTCGCCTCCACCATATTGGCCGTGACAGGCGGCGCAGTTCTTATTGTAGAGTACCTCGGCAGCAGCCAACGCCTCCAGTTGTGTCCCCTGCGTCCACAGGTAGGCGATCACATCGCCCAGGTCAGCCTCTGGGACATTGGGGGCCACCTCAGTGAGACGTTCCAATCCCTGCGCCGGGGTATGCGAGAAGCGCCACGTTGGGTCCTCCAGATCGGCAGGAACGGCTATTTCGGAGGCAAGAACTCTACCTTGGCTGGCAGAAGGACGTGGGCCGTAGAAGTGAGGTGGGCTGCCGCTCCCTTCGTGTGTAGCGTCAATATCTACCCCTTCTGCCAACAACGCCTCAATCACGGGATCAGAATGTGCTATAGGTAGCGCGTCGGGATGCGCCGCATCCCGCACCTCGATCACACCACGCATACGCCAATGGTCCTCACTGCACCAGGCGTTACAGTAGAAAGTGTACGTCCCGGCACGTGGGAAAGTGACCGTCACCTTGGCAACATATCCAGCGTCCACCTGCCCAAGGTCGATACCCAACCCGGGCCCGATAGCAATGCCGTGCGTCACGTCCACACTGTGGAAACGCAGCGTGACCGTCTCACCAGCCATGACGCGGATGCTATCGGGTTGGAAGCCGCCGTTCTCAGGTGCAGCAGCGCGGATGTCTATCACACGTGGGCTGCTCATTGACGGGCGCAGGCCATATTGGTAGCCTATCACAAGGACGGGCAAGCCGATGACGATCAGCCCTACCACAAAGAGAGCCAACCTCTCCCCGCGTTGCATATTCCCCTCAACCCAGATACAAGCGCAGGAAGCCGAACGTCACGATCAGTAGGAAGGCTGCGATAGGCGCAGCGGCGTATCGCGCTCGACGCGGGTCGCCGGTGTGCTGGCGGGCGATGTGGTAGGCCGCCTGCGCAGCAAAGAGCAGCCCTCCGAGCAGCACTCCCACCTGCAGGAACGCGATCAGCGCGGGCGCAGGCGGTGCCCAGGGCATGTTTGCCGTTCCTATGATGTCCCACCCCCAGCCGAAGGGATCAGAGAGCACCGTCAGCACGTAGCTACTGTTGCCCAGCACAAAGCTCAGGCTAAAGGCAATCCATGCTGCTAACCCCAGTGGGGTCAAGGTGTAGGCGTGATCGATAAAGATGCGTTGCAACGAGATCGCTCGGCTGCACAGTCTGCCCGATACCGCTGCCGCCAGCCCGAATAGCACTGGCAAGACGATCAGGGTGAAGGCCACAAATCCCAGCGCATAGAGCACCCAGTGCAGTAGGCTCTCCAGATTAGCCCAGCTCTTCAACCAGCCCCAGGGGCCAAGCAGCACTACCGAGTACACCAGCGCACTCCCCAGCATGATGAAACCTTTGTACGCCTCGTCCAGCCGATGCTCCCCGGCGACCAGCAGATCGCTGCCCAACGGGCGCAGGTTGATGGCGATATTATCGTGAGGGCAGGTCTTCAGGCACTCTGTGCATAAACCGCAGTCTATGTTGCGCGTCAACCGGCCCGGGTAGACCAACCAAGGACATCCGTATCCGCGCTCGTTGCCCGTTACGCAGTCCTTGCTGCGGTGCGAAGCGCACACTTGTGCGTCCCTCACGCGCAGCTCAATGGGTGCCAGCATAGCGTATAGGCCAATAAATCCACCCACTGGGCACACGTAGCGGCAGAAGATGCGTTTCTCATAGAGCAGGCTGAGTGCCACGCTAAGCACAACAAATCCCAGCAACATCCATGCGCTGACTTGCGGGCGAGTGAGGATGACGGCACTGAAAATCGCCACCCCAAGGAAGCCGAAGTTTTGCAGCCACATATTCTTGAGGCGGCGCGGCCAGCGCAGGCCGAGTGTGCGCGGGCGACTCGCAGCACGACTGACAATGGCGCCGCGCTGAAGCCATTCCCCGACAGCGGGAAGGGGACAGACGGCGCACCACAGCCGCCCAAAGAACGGCACTAGGATAATGATCAACAGCGCCCACCACACGACCCAGACAAAGATGATGCCGAAGTTGCGATTTCCCACCGGTGTGCCAAACAGCCCGGCGAGGATCGCTAGCACGAAAAAGGCCAGCGAGATCAGCATCAACGCCGGCTGGAAGCTGCGCATTCCCAACAGGCGCTTGAGCAGCGGGGCACGCATAAGTAGATCGGTGCGTTCAGGGGTTGTCATATTTTCTATGGAACCCAGTTGGAAAGGATTGCCAGCTCCCGCTCCGGCTGCACCGGATCGTTGGTGAGCAGGCGGATGCGGAAGTCGTGCGGCCCCTCCATACCCTCATGCATGGTGAACTGGCAAGTGATGGTCGCCGTGCCGCCGGGAGGAATGGTCATCGAACTGATGACCGGCCTCGGCGGTCAACATCCCTCCCGTACTTCCACTTGCGGCGTCTCAAGGATGCGCAGCACACCATCGCCCTCGTTGCGCAGCACAAACGTGGTTGTGATCGGTGTATTGAGGGCCACATCTCCGTAATTGAAGACTTCCTGTTCCACCACTAGGCGCGGCGTGCCGCCGCTTGCGTCCCCACCGCTGCTCCCCACTCCCAGTAGGGCCACTATGCCACCGAGCAGCAGTAGCCCCACTCCGGCAATCAGCAGAGGGAGTATGCGCCTAGGGATTCTGAGGCCATCTTGACGGCCTCGGTGTCGTCGCGATGAACGGCTCACATCTCACTCCTCTCGTCCCGTCTGCTCTTGTCCAAGATAGACGAACAAACCGATCAGGGCGGTCACTGTCACTCCCACCACCCGCCAAAACGGCAGGTTCGGGCCGACAATCAGCTCCCCGATCATGAAAGGGTGCAGCGGCCCACAGCTCACGGAGCAGCGATAGCGAAACTTGCCGCGCCGATCGGCCGTGAACGTGATCTGCTGTTCCACGCCTGGCTCCACCCGCTGCGAAATGCCGTAGCCCTCCAGATAAAACCCATGTACCACATCTGAGGCGGTCAAGGTGATCACTACCGTATCCCCTTGGTTGACCTGTATGCGGCCCGGTGCAAAGGCAAACTGCGACGCTTCTATTTCGACACGCTGAGAGCGCGGAGCCGCCAGTGCCGGGACGGGCGCAATCGTAATGACTATCGCCATCAGCACAAAGGGCAACATCAGGCCTATGGTCGGCCAGTGTAAGGCGGCCAGCGAACGGCGGGCAACAGCGGAAAGACCCATGAGCGACCTCAAGGCAAAGGGGTATTAGTGGAAGGACCAAAAGCGCTATAGGTGGCGTCAATATAGGCGCGTATCTTTTGCGAAGACTTGCCCTCGTCCAGCAGGCGCATCACATCCTGTGTGATATCCACGCAGATGCCGCAGTCTGCGGCGTGGGCATCAAAAGTCATCGCTCCAACCGCATCGTTTTCGCCGACGACATAGCAGCTCAAGTTGCTGGTATGGCCCATCGCTACGCAGCCGCAATAGCAGGGATACTTCGCCAACTCATCCGGATTAGCAATGGCGAATTGATAGGCCTCGCGCACTCTGGGTGGTGCGCCATCAAGAAAGGCCGGCAATGCCGACTCCGAGGCCAGTGTCACCTTACTGCGCGAGGCGCAGGCGGAGAGCAACAACATCATGACAGCTGCTGACAGCAAAGACTGTGTTACCTTAAGCACCCCCCTCATCTTACCTCCTGTTGGCCGATCAAAGTGCCCTACTATACTAATGACTAATGTAGACGATCCGACAAAGCGCTCCTAGAGCGGATTGGCACATTGTGGCAAATTAATGTCACAATGCTAATAGGCTATTATGCTTATTCCCCTCCTAACAGAACCTTCAAGCGGTCTACACAACTTCTACACACTTATGGATTAAACTGATGACAGTGATCAACCAAATCGGAGGGACTTTGCGATGAAAAGCGAGCGATGGCTGTATTTCCTGCTAGGCGGCTTGAGCGGATTTGTGCTGGGCCTGCTACTGAGAGGTGGCGGATGGTTCCTCGGTTTCGCCCCTCTTGTGCGCTACGGCGCGCACTTTGCCCCCCACATACCGATGATGCCTTACTTTGACGGCCACATGATGGGCAGTTGGCCCTTCAGCCAGTTCCCACTGGTGGGGTGGGTGATCGCTGTACTGGCGTGGTTGGTGCCTGTTGCGCTGCTCATTGCCGTGATCGTCCTGCTGGCCCGCCGTCGGCCTCAGGCCCCGCCATCCGCTCCCAGCGGCCCTGCTACCACTGAACAGGGTTGACCCAACACAGCAACGTAAGGCCCAGCCCTGCACCGCCAAAGTGCAGATCTGTGTATGGTATGGCAAAGCAAGCGCAGCCTGAGTATGCTCCTAAATGGAGATGCACTTTGGGAGGCAGTGCTGGGCCTGCCGGTTCAAGGTTAGCAACATGGCGCGCAAGGTTCTGATCGTCGAGGACGAGTTCCGTATCGCACGACTGGTGCGGTTGTACCTGGAAGAGGCGGGCTTTGAGGCGGCAATCGTGGACAACGGGACGCAGGCGCTGGCCGCTTTCCGCCATGAGCGTCCTGACCTTGTCATCCTCGATCTCAACCTGCCAGGCAAAGACGGGCTGGATGTATGCCGTGAACTGCGCCGCGAGTCGAATGTGCCGATCATCATGCTGACCGCGCGCACCGAGGAAGCCGACCGACTCATCGGCCTCGAGCTGGGCGCGGATGACTACGTCGTCAAACCCTTCTCCCCCCGCGAGGTTGTGGCCCGCGTGCGAGCGGTGCTGCGCCGTGCGGCCGGCGAGCCGAGCACTGTCGAAGTGCTTCAGGCCGGCGATTTGCGCATCGACCTTGCGGCCCATCAGGCTTGGCTGGGCGAGCGCCCCCTTGACCTCACGCCCTCGGAGTTTGATATTCTGACCGCGCTGACGCGCAACGCCGGCCGTGTGTTGACGCGCCTGCAACTGCTTGACGAGACGCAGGGCGTAGCCTATGAGGGCTATGAGCGCAGCATTGACCAACACATCAAGAACCTGCGGCGCAAAATAGAGGACGAGGCCGGGCACCCCCGTATCATCCACACGGTGCACGGCCTAGGCTACCGCCTTGACCCCATTGAGCAGGGGAGATAACCATGTTGCGCAGCTTGTGGTTCCGTCTCGCCGGCGCGTTTCTCATCGTGATCGCGGTGATGGTGCTGGTGATCGCATTCACCGTCAACCTTGCTACCCAACACGCCCTAGATCGTTACCTGATCCGCAACGGCGAGATTTGGGCGCAGAGCTTCGTGCCCATTATCGCCGAGCAGTATCGATATTACGGCAACTGGCAGTTTGCCCAGCTCATTGTAGTGAACCCTTGGCACATGATGGGAGGGTATGGGCCGCAGCGGGGCCACGGCAACATGTGGGGGCAGATGGGCCTGCGCGTGGTGATCGCCGACCTGCAAGGAGAGGTAGTAGCCGATTCCGGCAACTCTTTACTGGGCGAGCGTCTCTCACCTAATGTACTGCAACAAGGCATCCCTATTACTGTAGACGGTCGGCAAGTGGGTACCCTGTTGCTGATCAACCCCCAGCGCTATGCACCACTTCAGCAGTCGTTCCTCTCCGCTGTGAACCGCTCGGTGCTGTGGGCAGGGCTAGTGGCCGGTGTAGCGGCCTTGCTGGTGGGTACACTGCTTTTTGTCGCCATTATGCGGCCCCTACGCCGTCTACGGGTGGCCGCTGGGCAGGTCGCCGCAGGCGATCTCTCTGTCCGTGTACCTGTCACAGGGCGCGATGAGCTAGGCGCACTGGCCGAGGCTTTCAATCATATGGCTGCCGGTCTAGAGCAACAGCAGCACCTCCGCCAGCAAATGGTGGCTGACATTGCCCACGAACTACGCACGCCGATCAGCATCATTCAGGGGTCGCTAGAGGCGATGCTGGATGGTGTCCTTAAACCCGAGCCAGTCGAACTGCGCGAGGTGTACGCCGAAACGCGCCGCTTGGCACGTCTGGTGGAGGATTTGCGCATGCTCTCGCTGGCCGATGCAGGCCAATTGACGCTGGCGCGCAGCCCGGTAAACCTCGCCGAGACGGTGGAGCGCGTTGTTGGGCGTATGACCCCTCTGGCCGAGGTGCGGCAGATCGCCCTACGTGCCGAAGTGGCAGAGCCTGCGCCGCTTATTGAGGCTGAC
>DAOTYL010000094.1:0-5688 GCA_034434955.1 Anaerolineae bacterium
GGCCGGGGACGGGTCTGAAAGCAAAGGTACTCCGTATCCTTGGAGTACAAAAATGTTATACGCCAAAGCGATGGGAGGATGAGAGACTACGGGCGGGCTAACCGGCGCATCCAGCCGACCGCTTTGCTTGCTGCCCTCGCTTTGCACGGCGGCTGATGCGCGTGCCGATAGTTGATCGACAACAGCGTACAAGGAGGTTGTGGGATGTCAGAAATGAGAGACAATTGTGTTCAGCCAGCACGAGGGCCGATCGTGCCCGTGCCCGAATCCGCTGCCCCAACAGTTGGGGCAATGCCACTGCAGGAGGCGAACAAAATGTTAGCGCATGTTGGCAAAGAGGCCCCTGACTTCGAGGCCAATGCGTTTGTTGCCGGCGTGGGGTTCAAGCCTGTGAAGCTCTCGGATTACAAGGGGCAATGGATCGTGCTCTGTTTTTACCCAGGGGATTTCACCTTTGTCTGACCGACCGAATTGGCAGCGGTCGCTGCCCGTTACGAGGAATTGAAGGCGCTGGGAGTAGAAGTGTTGGCTGTAAGTACCGATAGCCGCTTCGTCCACAAGATTTGGCAGGAGCAGGAGCTATCCAAGATGGTGAGCGGCGGTGTGCCATTCCCTATGCTCTCAGACGCCGGGGGGAAGATAGGCGCAGTCTACGGCGTGTACGATGAAGCCGCGGGTGTGGACATACGAGGCCGCTTCATCATCGATCCCGATTTTGTGATTCGTGCGATGGAGGTCCTTACGCCCGAGGTGGGGCGAAATCCTGATGAATTGATCCGGCAAATCAAGGCCTTCCAGCACGTACGCGCCACGGGAGAAGTAACACCGTCGGGGTGGCAACCCGGGCAGACCACGCTCAAACCTGGCCCGGCCTTGGTCGGCAGAGTTTGGGAAGTCTGGAAACCATAAGGGAGGGGCTCTACACCCCTCCCCCAACAATTGGCTGCGCTCGGTGCTGTTGACCTGCGGAAAGGAGTGTGATGAAAATAATCAAGTGGGTCCTGATCCTATTCGGGGTTGCCACCTTTATACTCACCGCCTGAGACGTCTGGATAGGTATTGAGGCCAGTCGCTACGGTGGTGTTCCGATTTGGTACTGGCTGCAAGCATTCGTGTGGCCAGCCTCCATCGCTGATTTGGAACTGTGGCGATTCATGGTAGCGGTTCTCACCGGCATGATAGCCATGCTTTGGTTACGCTTCCACCCCTCTCTCCCGAGGCGGGCAACGGGGGGCTGCCGGCTATTCTAGCCACCCTCGCCCCGTAGGAAGTTCTGCAACGCCTCGCAGGCGGCACGCACAGAGCCGACGCGCAGGGCGTAGGTGCGCTCCTTGCCCTCGGCGATCATCACCTGCACCAGTCCGGCGGCGCGCAGCGCCTGGAGGTGATGCACCACGGTCGGCGCACGCAGCCGCAGCCGATGGGAGAGCTGCGTGGGCGTCAGCGACTCCCGGGCCAGATAGCGCATGATCTTCAGCCGTGTGGGGTCGGAAAGGGCCTTGAGCGCACGCAGCAGCTGCTCGGGCACCACCTCGCCGGGGATCAATGCGGCGTCGGCGGGCCGCCCGCCGAAGAGCAGTAACGCACGCCTCTCATCCAGCTGCTCGAAGAAGATCAGCGGGGCGCTCCAGTAGGAGGGCGCCAACGCCAGCTCGGAGACCTTGAGCGTCTCGGCGAACCAGAGCCCCTGTGAGAGTTCCTCGATCAACTGCGGCACGCTGAGCCTTCCGGCCAGCTCCTGCGCCTGTTCCAGTGCATCTTGCAGGGCAGGGTAGATGCGCCGTTCCTCCTCGGCGAAGAACACCTCATAGTAGGCCCGCAGGGCGCGTAAGTAGCGCTCGCCGAACTCTTCGGCACGTGTGCACCACTTGAGCAGCTTATCCAGGGCGCCCGGGCGTTGGGCGGTGCGCACCCGCTCCGTAGCGGCGAGTATGCGGCGCAGGGTCTCGCGCTCTTCTGGCTGCCACGCGCTGCGTGCAGCGAGCTCGCGCAGGATCGGCAGGGCCTCGGCGGGGATACGGCTGTAGCGGGCCAACGTCAGCAGGCGCTCGGCAAGGGGCACTTTCTCCAGCGTGCGCAGAGCGGTGGCGGCATCTTTAGGAGGCGGCAAGGTATAGACCCAGGCAATGGGCAGGTTCATCATGCCCATCACTTCATCCAGAAACTCTCGCTCCGCACCGGGCAGCCGTGAGCGCATACCGGCGGCCCATACACCGCGCACGCCGTAGGTAGCCGGATCGTGCAGCACATCTAGACTGATGAAGAAATCGTAAGCCGTGCCGAGGTCCCATTTCAACTGCGGCTGCATGATGACGCCTCCCGCGCGGTTAGACAGCAATCTAGCACATGGTAATCGTCTTGCAGGGCGGCGTCAAGCCATAGGCCGCCGGGGAGTGGCTAAAAAGCTGGGGTTACAAAATCAATGAGATGGGCCGGATAAACAGGGAAACGTTGTTTGTAAAGTTGGCGTTGGTTCCAACAAAAGACAAAGAGCTACACAGCCGCTCGTAGAGCCCGAATGCAACGCGAGAAACAACGGGATTGACGGGCCAGCCGGGCCAGATAATGACGGAGTTCGGCATTGTCAGCCTCAACAGAGTAGGTCTGGCTCTTATCCCACGTTGTTTAATGACGGCCCGGGTAGTAGATAAGGTTGTCATAGAGGGGAAAGGCATCGCTGAAGTAGTAAGCAGCCTGTGGAGTGGTGTCTAACAGGTTCTGCAGGACAAGCTCAGTCCGTTCCTCAACAACATCCCAGCCAACGATGCAGCGTGTGTGACGGTCTACGCAGGTGATGATAAAGACCTTGTTTTTTTCTTCCCGACGAAGGTGAACAACTCATCCATCTCAACTGTGTCAACCTCTTCAGGCAGGGGAGCAGCAGGCAACTGCGCCGCATAGGCCTTGACCCAGTTTGCTACACTCTGATGGTTCACCCCCAAGTGCCGGGCTATCCGCCTCAGGTTCATCCCATCGACGTACATCCGTACCGCTTGCCTTCGTACTTCTTCGCTGTATCCCCGCTGTTTGGGTTGGGGCGTGTAACGGTATCCGCAAGCCTTGCATGTGTAGCGCTGACTGCCGGCTTCGGTTCGCCCTGATTTGATCTGTTGGTTCTGGTTGCTACATTTTGGACATTGCATGGCCCTATTATAGCCTATATCCAGTCAGTTAGTCACTCCCAAGTCTTGACAAATGCAGCAACTTCCCTCATCATGATAAATGTCCGGGTTGCTTGGGAGCCGCCTATCTGTACATCGTTCATCAGAAAGGAGAAAGTATGACCAAGAAGCTGCAACGCAAGGTTCTGAGAGCCGCTTTGTTGGCAACTATTCTCTTGACCCTCACAGCAGCCTCGGCGGCGTTTGCTCAGGAGGAACCTCCCCCCCTGCCCACGCCGACGTTCCCCGATGAGATGCCCCCTCTCCCCGAAGTGCAGGTGGTGGAGGATGCAACCCTCTGGAGCAGTCGGCAGTTTCACCACTTTTTAGTAGAGTTCCAAGGCCCGCCGGCAGCGCGGCTTTACGCCCAAGCGCTGGCCAGCGGCCAATCGGAGCAGGGCGCCGCAGAAGTGGCCAAGGCGGCCGTTGAGTCCTACCGCAGCGTACAGGCCTCTGTGCGCCCGGCACTGGAGGCAGCAGGCGCAACGGTGCTCTACAGCCTACAGCGCGTCTACAACGGCACGGCCATCTATTTGGATGACCCCGCCAAGATAGACGCCATCCGTGCCCTGCCCGGCGTGAAGGCAGTGCATGTCCTGCCGATCCATACACCTGATACAGATACCAGCGTGCCCTTTATCGGTGTGCCAGGGGTCTGGGAGACCTACGGCCTCACAGGTGAGGACATCACCATCGCCATCATAGACACGGGTATAGACTACTTGCACCTCGGCTTCGGCGGCGATCCCAGCCTCTACCCGTCTCAGGACCCGACGCAGATCAACACCGACGGCGTGCCTTTCCCCACTGCTAAGGTTATCGCAGGTTATGACCTTGTCGGCGAGAACTACGACGCCAGTGGCGAGGAAGGCTCTCCAATCCCCGCACCGGATGACGACCCCACCGACTGCTACGGGCACGGCTCGCACGTGGCAGGCATCGCGGCGGCCTACGGTGTGTATGATGACGCAGGCACGCCGACCACCTTCTACGGCCCCTGGGATAGCAGCATCTACTCTGCCTACGACTGGATCGTGGCCCCCGGTGTGGCCCCTGAGGCAAAGCTCGTGGCGCTGAAGGTCTTCGGCTGCGCCGGCTCCACGGCGGTAGTGCCGCAAGCGTTGGAGATGGCCGTTGACCCCAACGGTGACGGCGACTTCTCCGACCACTACGATGTGATCAACATGTCGCTTGGTGCGATCTACGGCTCGCCCGATGATATTGACGTGGTCGTCACCGACAACGCTGCGCTCGCCGGCGTGATCGTCGCGGCCTCGGCGGGCAACAGTGCCGATGTCTACTTCATCACCGGCAGCCCGGCCTCGGCCGTGCGCGCCATCAGCACGGCGGCCAGCGCTGACGACGGCCTCTTTGCGCTGGCCCTGCGCGACGGCGACGGCGTGGACTATCTGGCCATCCCGGCGTCCTTCGGCCCGCCTGTCACCACGACCATCACAGCCCCGCTGGAGCAGCCAAGCGGCAACCCCAACGGGTGCACCGCCGGTGACTTCACGGGCTTCACGCCCGGCAACATCGCGCTCATTGACCGTGGCGCGTGCCCCTTCGTAGACAAGGTTAAGAACGCCCAGAACGCAGGGGCGGTAGCAGCGGTGGTCACCAACGTCACCACCAACATCCCCTTCAGCATGGGCGGCACCGATCCCACCATCACCATCCCCTCGGTGATGATCAGTGGCGATGACGGCTGGACGATCAAAGCCAAGCTGCCCACAACCGGCACGCTCGATCCCAGCCTGACCATCCCGCTGGTGGACACGCTGGCCAGCTTCTCGTCGCGTGGGCCGCGTCGCGGGCATCCGGTGATGCTCAAGCCCGATATCACCACGCCCGGCTCGAGTATCACCTCGGTCTCCAGCGCCTATGACGGCAGCGGCAACCAGATCAGCGGCCCGGCGGTCAATCCCGGCGCCGAGGCGCTGACCATCAGCGGCACATCTATGGCTGCGCCGCACACCGCTGGCGCGATGGCCCTCCTGCGTGAGGCACACCCCACCTGGACGGTGGAGGAACTCAAGGCGCTGGCGATGAACACCGCCCTACATGACATTGACCTGCTGCCCGGCTGGCCGCAGGTGGGTCCGGGGCGTGTGGGCGCGGGCCGTATTGATGTCGGCGCAGCGCTCAACACCGAGGTCATCGCCTATAACGGCAGCGATGCCGGTGCGGTGAGCGTGGCCTTTGACTTTGATGTGCCCGGCACCAACAAGGGCAGCGTGAGCAAGCAGCTCTTCATCACCAACAAGGGTGGCGTGACACAGACGTACACGCTCAGCCTTGATAAGGTGGTAGACGCGCCCGGCCTCAAGGTCAAGCTCAGCCCTGTGAACATCTCCGTGCCTGCCTACACAACTGTTGCAGTAACGGTGACGGTGCAGTACGACGGCGCAGCGATGCTGAAGACGTGCGACGCCAGCATAGACCCACCCGCAGGCGTGCGCCACTGCCTGAATGAGGACTCCGGCTACATCGTGTTGACGCACACCGAAGGCGGCCAGATGCTGCGCGT
>DAOTYL010000095.1:0-2108 GCA_034434955.1 Anaerolineae bacterium
CTGCTATTTGTGCAGTCCACCAGTGCTGCCGTCACCCTCGGCGACGGCGGCTTTGAGCTGGGGAGGCCCAACCCCTACTGGAGCGAATCCTCCACGAACGGCTACCCGCTCATCCTCAGCGGTTACGCACGCACCGGCAGCTACAAAGCCTTCCTGGGCGGGTCTGTCGGCCCCCTCGGCGAGGTCTCGGCTATCACCCAGGACATCAAGCTGCCCAAGAAGGGCAGTGCCAATCTGACGTTCTACCTGAGGATGCCTAGCTACGACCCCGCAGGCAGCGATAAGCTGCAGGTGTACGTGGACGGTGTGAAGCTGTTCACGATCCCCGAAACCGAGGGGCCGACGTTCAGCTCCTACCGGCAGGTGGCCTACTCGCTTGAGGCGTTTCTGGACGGTGGGGTGCACACGCTCAAGATCAAGGGCACCGACAAGTCCGGGGGCAAAACCAGCTGGTTCATAGATGACGTGGCGATCGAGTTCGATGCCATTGAGAACGGCAGCCTGGAGGTGGACGCCAACGGCGACAAAGTGCCCGATAGCTGGAAGATCTCCTCACCTTCCGGCAAGACCAAGCAGGTGCAGGGCATCTCTTACATGGGCAGCTTCTCGGTGCGCCTGCAAGGCAACACCGGCTCGCAGGAGAAGCTGATCTACGTCTATAAGCCCGGCCCCACCGGCAAGGCCGGGGATACTTTCCAGCTGTCGCTGTGGGGCTACGCCTCAGGCTTCACGGCTGCAGGGCAGTGGGGCATGACCGTGGAGGCCTACAACACCGATGGCACCGTGTCGACTCTCTACAGCACGAGCTACATCCCCGACACAGGCGGTATGTGGCTCCCCGGCGGCCCCTATGGGCTGACCGCGCCCAAGGACTATAAGAAGATCAAGATCACAGTCTGGCACCTGGGCAACAGCCCCGGCGTGGCCTACGTGGACTACTTCTTCATGCCGGCCACCGGCGGGCCGCTGCCCGCCCCCGCACTGCCGGAAGGGCCAACGCTGGAAGGCGAGTAAGCGCGACGCATTGAAACACGAAGGGGCGAAGGGACGAAGGGGCGAGTACCTGCTTCGTCCCTTCGTGTTTCACTCCTCTGCCCGTTTTTCCAGGGGCGCACCTGCCCGGAAGACCAGTGTGCGTGCCCCTGCGCTGTGACACACTCAGGGCACAACGCAGGAGCATTCAATCAGGGGAGGAGTGCAACCATGTCTGAAGAAGCGGCATCTCTATCAGAGGCGCTGGCGGGTGCGGTGGAAGCAGCCGGGGCCAGCGTCGTGCGGGTTGAAGGGCGGCGGCGCATGCCTGCCAGCGGCATTGTGTGGTCAGCAGATGGGCTGATCATCACTGCGCAGCATGTCGTCACGGTAGATGAAGGCGTTGCGATCGGCCTGCCGGACGGCGGAATGGCGGCAGCGACAGTAGTGGGCCGCGATCCGCTGACGGATATCGCTGTACTGCGCGCCGAAGCAGGCGGGCTGGCCGTGCCAGCATGGGCCGGGCCGGAGACGCTGCGCGTGGGCCATCTGGTGCTGGCGCTGGCCCGCCCCGGTCGGACAGTACAGGCTGCGCTGGGCGTCGTCAGCGCACTGGGCGAAGGCTGGCGCACGCCGCCGGGCGGCAGCATCGAGCGTTTCCTGCAGACCGATGTGGTGATGTATCCCGGCTTCTCCGGCGGGCCGCTGGTGGACGCGCACGGCCGCGTCGCCGGGATGAACAGCTGAGGCGCGCATCCTGCGCGGCGGAACACTGCAGAGCATCAGCCTCGCGTTGTGGGGAGAGGCAGGGGGCAGGCCCGGCCCTGGCCCGCGTCGAGGGTGGCGTCGCCATCCTCACGAAGGGCCGCCCTCCGCCGAGTAGCAGGGCAGCCCCTGCGCTGATGCCTGTTCCTGATATCTGCGATCAACCTGATCACAGCACACAACCAGGCCAGTTTCAGCGCAGGTGGCGATCCGGGAGTGTCTAATTGTGTGGGCTTGCTGGTGGCCCACCCCCTCTGGCCTGTGGCCACCTCCCCCCGCGCCGTGGGGCAGGGGGTAAGCGAAGCGGCGGGAGGAAAGGTGGGGGGTGAGCGTTTGAGCTGGAAGCCCACCAGATTGGACACTCCCTCCCC
>DAOTYL010000096.1:0-4503 GCA_034434955.1 Anaerolineae bacterium
TTGGTGTCCACCATGGCGATCACCGGAATGGAGAGGGCGTTAGCCTCACGCACGGCCGTTGCCTCGCGGTTCACGTCCACAACGAAGAGCAGGCTGGGGAGGGAGCGCATTTCCAGAATGCCGCTCAAGCGCAATTTTAGTTTCTCAATCTCACGGGCAAGCGTCATGGCCTCCTTCTTGGTGAGCAAGTTGAACTCTCCACGGGCCTGACGAGCCTCCAGTTCCTTGAGGTAGTCAATGCGCTGACGAATGGTGCGCCAGTTGGTCAGCATGCCACCCAGCCAACGCTCGTTGATGTAGGGCATCCCGCAGCGTTGAGCCTCCGAGGCAATGGCCTCCTGAGCCTGACGCTTGGTGCCCACGAACAGCAATGTGCCGCCCTCGGCGACACTGTCGCGCACAACCTCGTAGGCTTCACGGATAGCTTTGAGCGTCTGTTGGAGATCGAGGATGTGGATGCCGTTGCGCTCGGTGAAAATATAGGGCTTCATCTTTGGATTCCACTTGCGTGCGCGGTGTCCAAAGTGAACGCCCGTCTCAAGCAGCGCCCTCATGTTGATGGCAGTCATGTGTGTGGTTCCTTTCCGTTTTAGGCTTCCGCTACCCTCATCCCCGCTGGAGCCAGCCCACTGGGCGGCACGGCCAGACAGGTCAGATAGCGTGATTGCTCCGCGTGTTGGCACGCGGGTGCTTGGCAAGTGCCGCCAAGCCGGGCGAGATTATAACGCGGCGGCCTGCAAAGTTCAACGCACCGCACTGCTCCCTGTGGGCCAATATGGCGTTGCAATGGACGTGGCGAGTTTTTCTTGATACGGTAGAGGCTAAAGCGGAGGCAGGTCGGACCTACAGGCCAAGCAGGCGTAGGCGCTCCAGACCCATCGCTGCGTAGACAGCCAGCGCACTGAGCAGCGTTACCTGATGCTCGCCAAGCGGTTCGGCCAGCGTGGTGATGGTCAGCACGCCAACCGTCTCTCCGACATTGAGCGGCACGGCCAACGGCACGGTGAAAGCATCCAGTGCTTCGTCATACTGCGCCCCACCGACGCGCAGCTCGTTGGTGTGGAAGGCCTCTTCGGCGAGGGCATCGGTTACCGCTTCGCTGACCAGCTCCACACCCCGATCGGGCCGCGCCCGCGCCACACACATCAACGACTGCCTGTCGAGGCTAAGCAGCAGGGCGGCATCCAGCGGACCGATCAGCTGCATCACGGCTTCCAACACGTGCGCGATCAGCGTTGCCGCATCCGGTGCGGCGACGATCTGCCGTCCGGCCTCGTAGAGCATCTGTAGGTCGCTGACCTGCCGCGCCAGACTCTCGTTGACGGCCATCAGTTGTTCCGTCAGGTGGTGATGCTCGCGGCGTAAGCGCGTCTCACTCAGCGCCCGCTCCAGCGCTCCAAGCAGTTCATCTTCCGAGAAGGGCTTGATGATATAATCACGTGCGCCCAGCCGAAAGACCTCGATGGCGATCTCCTCCGAGCCGTACATGGTCATCAGCACGACCGGTACGGCAATGCCTTCATCGCGCAAACGGCGCAGCACTTCTAGGCCGTCCATACGCGGCATTTGCAGATCCAACAAGATCAAGTCGACCGGTTGAGTGCGTAGGATGGCCAGCGCCTCTAGGCCATCCTTGGCCTCTAGGTAGTCGTAGGCATTAGGTCTCAGGATGTACTGCGTGATGGTGTGGCGCACGTCATCGCCATCATCCACCACCAGGATGCGCTCGCCGGTCATGGTTGCCTCGCCGACGGTCAGAGAGGCGGCACGATCATCAAGGCTAGTATAGCACTACACCGACAGGCGGCCTAGATGACAATGGTCACGGTAGCCGACCTACGCCCGCAGAGTCGCGCCGAAACGCTCCTCCAGCGCTTTGACGATCTTGCCGCGCACGCGGTCGGCATCCACATCGCGCAGGGTGCGGTCAAGCGCCTGAAAGGTGAGAGCATAGGCGAGGCTCTTTTTGCCCGCGCCGATCTGCTCACCACGGTAGACATCAAAGAGGCGCACGCCGCGCAGCAGCCAGCCACCGGCCTCGCGGATGGCCTCCTCCACGGCGGCAGCAGGCACAGATTCGTCCACCACCACGGCGATGTCCTGATAAATTGCCGGATAGAGGGAGATCGGCTCCACACGCGGCGCTTCGTCCACCGCATCCAACAGCAGATCAAGGTCTAGTTCGGCAGCCAGCACCGGCTGATGGGGTAGCTCAAACGCCTCGCGTACTTGCGGATGCAGTTCACCCAGCACACCAGCATCCTTGCCGCCGATCACCAGCCGCGCGGTCCTGCCCGGGAAGAAGGTGCTGTGCTGGGTAGCCTCAAAACGTGCCTCCCGCACATGTAAGCCCTCCAACAGTGCCTCGACCACGCCCTTTAAGTCAAAGTAATCCATCAACGGCGGCTTGGCGCCGGAGGACTCCTGCCAAGTAGGCAGGTGACGCTCGCCGGTGAGGGCAATGCACAAACGGCGCGGTTCTTGCGGCAGACGTTCACCTTCAACGGGCAAGTACACCGGCCCGATCTCAAAGAGCGCCTGCCGTGTGCGCCAGCGGGCATTGGCGGCCATCACACCGAGCACACTGGCTAACAGCGTGTGGCGCATTACTGTCTGGTCGCGGCTGATGGGGTTGACAAGAGTCACGTAAGGACACTGCGGCCAACCGGAGGGCATCCCGCGCGGCGTCAGCAGTGCCTCACGCTCCGGCGTTGTGAGCCGGTAGGTGATGACCTCCTGAAGCCCCACCCGCGCCAGCACATCGCGCGCCATCTCCTCACGCTCCAGGGCGGGGTTGTTGCGCTGCGGGGGCAGCTCATCGGCCAGCAGGGTGGTGGGGATGCGGTCGTAACCGTAGATGCGGGCGATTTCCTCCAGCAGGTCGGCCTGTGCGATCACGTCGGCGATGTCGGCATGGGATGGATCGTTGAGGAAGCCGATGTCCAAGCGATGATCGGGCACGGTGACACGCACGGCATCATCGCCCTGCACCTCAACTTTGAACTCCAGCCCTTTCAGGATATCGCGTACTTGCTGGGGCGTCATGTGGATGCCCAGCACACGCTCCACTTCACGCATGGGCAGGTCAACGGTGACAGTGGGAGCAGGCAGCGGGTAAGCATCAAGGAAACCCTGTGCCACTTTGCCGCCCGCCAGTTGGCGCATCAACTCAATGGCGCGGCGCAGAGCAGCCTCAGCCAGTGCAGGATGCACCCCGCGGCTGAAGCGTGCCGCCGCCTCAGAGGCGATCTCATGGCCGCGCTCACGCTGGGCACTGAGCGTGCGGCGGATGTTGATGAAGTTCCAGTTGGCGGACTCCAGCAGGACGTTGACCGTGCTATCCCGCACCTCAGACTCTTCCCCGCCGATAATGCCTGCCAGACTCAAAGCGCCGGCCGTGTCGCACACCAATTCGGTGAAGTCATCCAGTTCGCGCTCTACACCGTCCAGTGTTTTGAGCCGCTCGCCCGGGCGGGCGCGGCGGGTGATGATGGTCGGTGGCTTGCCACCCGCACGCTGCACCAGCACATCGTAATCAAAGGCGTGCAAGGGCTGGCCGAACTCCAGCATCACGTAGTTGGTGACATCCACGATGTTGTTGATGGGGCGCATACCGGCCATCTGCAGGCGGCGCTGCATCCACGCAGGAGAAGGAGCCAGCGCCACGCCCTCGATCAGCGCCAGCATAAAGCGTGCATTCAGCTCCGGCTCGGTGATCTCAATGCGCGCCCGCCCCTCAATAGGGGGGCCGGCAGCCTCCACCTCCAGCGAGGGATAACGCACCGTTTGACCCGTGAGGGCAGCCACCTCGCGGGCGATGCCGATGACGGCGTTGCAGCGGGCAAAGTTGGGCGTGATCTGGATGTCCAGAATCACATCCCCCAACACGTCCTGAAGTGGTGTGCCGGGCGGGGCATCTACCCAGGGGAGCAGCAGGATACCCTCATGGTCATCGGAGAGGCCCAATTCTTTCTCCGAGCAGACCATGGAGCGGTTCTCAATGCCGCGCAGCACTCTCGGCTTGAGGATGAGACGCGAGCCGTCGTCCTTGTGGCCGTCGATCAGCTCCGCCCCCTCACGGGCATAGACGGCTACCAACGGTGGTTGGAGCGGCCCCCGATCTTTGTAGGGGAACAGGTTGGGCGCACCCGTGACGCAAGTCTCCGGCTGGCCTAGCCCGGAGTCCACCACTGCCAGTACCAAGCGATCGGCGTTAGGGTGGCTTTTGACCTCCAGGATGTGGCCGATGACAATCTTCTCACGGTCCCACACCAGATGGTCAGAGCGCACGCCCTCTCCCGCCGGCACACCGATATACTCGATCGCCTCCACCTCCAGCCCGGCCAGCGTGAGGCGGTGCGCTAATTCCTCCACGGGGATATTTACATCCACATACTCTTTCAGCCATGAGAGCGGTACGCGCATGGTCTGCCTCTCCTATTACGCTGTTTGGTGAGATAGCCTAAAACTGCTCCAAGAAGCGCAGATCGTTGGCCCAAAAGG
>DAOTYL010000097.1:0-4032 GCA_034434955.1 Anaerolineae bacterium
TGCTTTGCTGAGCCTCATGGGTTTGCTCGCCGCTTGTGCGCCGGCGACGGTAGCACAACCTGCCACGCCTACGCCGACGGTAGAGGAACCCACCTCTCTGCCTTCGCTGACTGAGCCTCCCGCCACAACAGTGCCCGAAGAAGCAACTCCTGTTCCGGAAACCCCTAGCCTACCTGAAGCCCAACGTGTGGCGTTCTCATCTGAGGACGGCACACCGCTGGTGGGAATCTACTACCCGCCCGCCGTTGGGCCGGCGCCCGGCGTCTTGCTGATGCACCAGATGGGCGTGGACAAGGAGATATGGGAGCCGCTCCTTCCGGCCCTACGCGGGCAGGAAGGAGCCGCGCGGCCCGGCTCGGGCTACGCCGTGTTTGCCTTTGACTTCCCAGCGCATGGGGAGAGCGGCGGCGAGTTCTCCGATCAAGCGGCGCTGGCGGCGGCGCGAACGGCGCTTGCCCTGATGCGCACCTTTGAAGGTGTTGATGCCGATCACATTGCCCTGATCGGCGCCAGCATCGGTGCTGATGCAGCCGTGGATGAGTGCAACGAGGGCTGTGTGGGCGCCGTGTCTATCTCGCCGGGGAGTTACTTGGGCGTTGACTATCAGCAGGCGCTTGCTGACCTTCAGGCTGAGAAAGACCCACCCGTGTTGTGTATCGCTTCGCGGGAGGATTTCCCCTCACCTGCTACCTGTCAGAGCGGCGAGACGGTAGGCCTTGCGGACTATCAGGTGCACATTTACGAGGGGAATGTGCATGGCAACTACCTCTTCTTTGAGGAGGACCTGACCCCGCCGCCGCTGATCCGCGACCTGATCGTGCAGTGGCTGGCGGAGCGCCTACCACCTGTGCCGTAGGAGAAAAAGGGAAGCGGGGTGCAAGTCAGCTTGCGCCCCGCCGCAGCCCAAGCAGGATGGAAAGCAACGTCAGGCCGGCCAGCCCAAACCCGATCAGGCCGGCGGTGATCTCGCCGCCTGTGTAGAGCAAGGAGGCCGAGATCAGCAGGCCGGCGAAGAGAAAGGTCTGCGCCACGCGGTTGATAGCGTGCGTCAGCCACCTGATTTGCTCGTTCAGTTCGGCGCTGGCCCTCACGCTGACCTCGATCTGGCCGCTTTGCAAGCGGGTCAGCACATCCTGCATCTGGCGGGGCAGGCCCAACGCGACCTGCCCCAGCGCCAGCGCCTCATCCACCCAGCTCCTGAGGTTGTCGCCAGAAAGATCGGCGATAAAGCGCTGGGCGTATTGGGCCAGTGGTGTCCAAATAGCGAAGTCGGGGTCTAGCAGGGTGCACATGCCGGCGAGAATCGCCACTGCTCGCGCCAGATAGATAAAGTTCTGCGGCACCTGAAAGGGCATCTCATAGAGCAGATCGCGGTATTTGAGGGCGAACTCGCGCATTTCGCTGTGCCCCATACGCGCCATCTCCGAGATGCTTTTGCCCCAGATCATAGACAGCACCTCTTGCTCCACCTCTTCGATGCGTTGCAGGTCGGCGGAAGGGAGGAGCATGCCCAGCATCTGGTAAGCCTTGATCACACGGCGGGCGTCGCGGGTGGCGACAGCGATCAGCGCCTCACGCAGGCCGGCCCTCACCTGCGGGGTGATGTGCCCCACCATGCCGAAATCCACAAACACGATATAGAACGGCCGTCCCTCATCGGGCGCGGTGTTGCTGTAGCCCTGTGCGATGGCCTCTTCCGGTAGGGGATAGATGAAAAGGTTGCCCGGATGCGGATCGGCGTGGAAGAAGCCGAATTCGAAGATCATGCGCAGGTAGATGTCAAGCAACCAGCGGGCAGCAACCTTGCGGTCCACACCGGCGGCGTCGATGGCCTCGCGGTCTAAAATCTTGATGCTGGTGACATCCTCCAGCGTCAGCACGCGGCGGCTGGATGTTTTGTGATAGACGTTGGGGATATAAACGCGGTTGTCATCGGCGAACAGTTCTTGAAAACGCTTGGCGTTGCGGGCCTCTGCGATGTAATCCAGCTCCTCCCACAGGGTTGCGGCGAACTCGCGCAGCAGCGCCGGAATATCGGCACGTTTGCGGATGGCTGGCCACATCATGACCCAGCCTGCCACTGTGTGCAGTGCCTCAAGGTCGGTGGCTACGATGCGCTCAATGCCCGGCCGTTGCACCTTGACGATCACCCGCTCGCCGCTGTGCAAGCGCGCGCGGTAGACCTGTCCGAGCGAAGCAGCAGCCCAGACCTGGGGGTCGAATTCAGCGAATATCTGCTCCGGCGGCGCCCCCAACTCCTCACCGATCAGGCGCAAGATAGGCTGCAGCTTCTCCGGTGGCACTTCGTCCTGTAGGCCGGACAGCTCCTCAATGATCTCCGGCGGCATCACATCCACGCGGGCACTGATAAACTGCCCCAGCTTGATCATCACGCCGCCCATCTGGACGGCGAGGTGACGGAACTGGCGAGCATAGCGCCGCAGGCGCGCGGAACGTCCGCGTGCGGCCAGACGTTTGCCCAGCAGCCAGCGGATGATCACCTCCCAGAAGATGACGTCGAGGAACAGGCGGCCAAAGAAGATCAGCAGGCGCAGGTAGCGCTGCCAGCTTAACTGTGCTCTCTGAGGCCCGGCAGGCGCCGGGGAAACCGATGGTGCTTGTAGCATAGACTCTGCCCTTTCGTTGTTGCCTCCCTCACTCTATCACCCCGATCCTCTCAGATCAACAGGGACGAATCGGTGGCTAAATGAATGAGAGCGATTTGAATCGCCCCGCCCCTTCAAGAAGCGCCATGCCCTGCGGTATGATCATCCAAAGTGTCTGAATACGGTTGTCTGGGTTCTCATGTGGAGGTAGAATAAGTGTTCGGCTCTCTCGCGGATGGGGTGGCTACAATGTAGGATGACGGAGCAGCAGGGTTATGACGGCGCAGGATAAGATCGTGGTGCGCGGGGCACGGGAGCACAATCTGAAGAATATCAACGTGGAGATCCCGCGCAACAAACTGGTGGTGATTACCGGACTCTCGGGGTCGGGCAAATCATCGCTGGCCTTTGATACGATCTTCGCCGAAGGTCAGCGGCGCTATGTTGAATCGCTCTCGGCTTACGCCCGCCAATTCCTCGGCTTGATGGAAAAACCCGACGTGGATCAGATCGAGGGTCTCAGTCCGGCGGTTTCGATCGATCAGCGGGGCGTCAGCCGCAACCCGCGCTCAACGGTGGGCACGGTGACCGAGATCCACGACTACCTGCGCCTGCTCTATGCACGGGTTGGTGTGCCGCACTGCCCTCGCTGTGGGCGCGAGGTCAGCCGCCAGAGCGCTCAGCAGATCGTGGACCTCGTTGAGCAGCTGCCGGATGGGACGCGGATCCAAATCCTCGCGCCGGTGGTCAAAGACCGTAAGGGACATCACCAGCGCGTGTTTGAGGACATCCGCAAGGCGGGCTTTGTGCGTGTGCGTGTGGATGGCGAAATTCACGATGTGGATGAACCGATCGAGCTGGCCCGCTATGAGATGCACACCATCGAAGTGGTGATAGATCGGCTGGTTATCCACCGCTTCGAGGACCCCGACGGTGAGGACGCCAACGCTGCCCGTTCGCGGCTGACAGACAGCATTGAAACGGCGCTTGAGCTAGGCGACGGTGTGGTGATCGTCAACCGCGCCGACACGGGCGAAGATATGCTGTTCTCAGAGCACCTGGCTTGCGCCTACTGCCACATCAGCTTGCCGGAGATCGAACCGCGCACTTTCTCCTTCAACAGCCCGCATGGGGCTTGTCCACAATGTCAAGGGCTGGGCGTACAGCTGGAAATTGACCCCGATCTGTTGGTGCCCGATCCATCACTCACACTGCGCGAGGGGCCGTTTGAGGCCTCCGGCTGGAACTCTTGGGAGGAGGAGGGGTACTACCGTCAGCTTGTTGAAGCCGTCGCCAGAGAGTTTCACATTGACCTTGATACGCCCTGGTGCGATCTGCCGGAAGAGCAGCGGCGCATCATCCTTTACGGCTCTGGCGAGCGGCGCGTGCTTGTGACGTACCGCAACAAGGATGGGCATCTGCGCCG
>DAOTYL010000098.1:0-5751 GCA_034434955.1 Anaerolineae bacterium
TTCGGCCAGCTTCCGCTCCGACTCACGGCGCACGATGTCATGGATGCTCTGCCCGTGGCTGTCCATCGTCACCACGACGGGGAAGTCTTCCACGTCGATCACCCACATGGCCTCTGGCACACCGAACTCCAGCTTGTGGACCGTCACCACGCGTTTGACGGATTGGGCGATCAGCGGGGCTGCTCCGCCGATGGCGTGGAAGTACACGGCGGGCTGTTCCTGACAGGCCTTGAGGGTGTTTGCTCCCATCCCGCCCTTGCCGATCACGCCTTTCAGGTTGAAGTGGCGGATCACATCGGCCTGATAGGGTTCCTCACGGATGCTGGTAGTGGGCCCGGCGGCCACGAAGGTGTAGGAGCCGTCCTCGTTTTTCTTCACCACCGGCCCACAGTGGTAGATCACCCCGCCGTTGAGCAGCTTTTTTAACTCCTCATAGAGGGCAGCGTCCTCCGGCGCGATGCTTGTGGCCCGGACGTAGTGCTCGATGAGGAACTTATGGGCGGCGTCGCGCCCCAGCACCACGATGCCGCTCAAGTCAACCGTATCGCCGATGTGCAGGGCGCGAATCTGTTCATCGGTGATAGGGATGGTTAGTTTATGATGCATAGCGCACCTCCCCGTTGGGAAGCACATCCATGCTGGCGCGGCGGTTGGCCCAGCACATATAGGCGATGGTCACAAAGAAGCTGGCCGGCAGGCGGTGCTGCGTCCCGATCTTGACGCCTAGCACAGTGGTCCTGCCGCCGAAGCCCATCGGCCCGATGCCCAGCTCATTGGCCTGCCGATAGATGGTCTCCTCCAGCTCGGCCAGTTCGGGAACGGGGTTTTTATCATCCAACGGACGGAAGAGCTGCTGCTTGGCCTTGATGTAAGATGACCCCCGATCGCCGCCGATGGCGACGCCCAACACACCCGGGGCGCAGCCCTCGCCCTGCGCTTTGTAGACGGCGTCCAACACCACCTTGCGCACGCCGTCCAGATCGCGCCCTGCCTTCAGGCGGCTGTCGGGGAGGCTATACTGGATGGAAACGTTCTCGCAGCCACCACCCTTCAGCAGCAGGTCCACGTGCAGGTGCTCCTCCTCCCACTCATGGAAGTGGACGGTGGGGAAGTCCTCACCGGTGTTATTGCCGCTGTTTTGGCCGCTCAGGCTGTCCACGGCGTTGGGACGCAGATAGGCACGCTCGGTGGCGAGGGCTACTGCCTGCCTGATCTGCTCCTCCAACCTGCGCGTGGATACCCCTAGCGGGTAGTACACCTCGAAAATCGGCGTGCCTGTGTCCTGACAGATGGGGCGCTGCGTGGTGCGGGCAATCTCCACGTTCTTGAGGATGGTGTCCAATGCTCCTGCCGCCGCCGACCCCGGCTCCTCACGGGCTTTAGCCTCGGCCAGTGCCTGCTGCATGTCGGGGGCCAGCTCGGTGGAGGCGCGGCGGATCAACTCCACAAAGGCCTCGGTCAAGTCTGTCTCTTGCATGAGTCACTTCCTTCCCCTTTGCATCAGGGCAAAACGGCGCTTGTTGCTGCCTGTGGCTGGAAGGCAAGGATGGTGATCGTGCCGTAAACGAAAGCGACTACGCCAAGTGCCACCGCCAGCACGGCCAGCGCACGCTTGTAGCGGGCGACCTGCTCCCAGTCGGTCAGTACGGCGTAGGCGCCAGCCAGAGCGTGCATGAGCACGAAGAACAGAAAGGCGATGTCGATGGCCTTCCAGATGGGATTGGCCAGCCGCTCAATGATGCGGGAGAAATCGATATGGAAGGGCGGATAGTGCACCACCACCATATGGAGGGTCAGGAAGACCACCAAGGCGATGGCGCTGATGCGCTGCATCTGAAACAGGCGCATGGGGACCTCCTATCCCTGCAGGGCGAAAAGCAGGATGGGAATGCCACCTGCGATGGTGACCAGCACAAAAACGGCGAACATGGCGTAAAAGAGGCTCTTGCGGTACTCCGTCACGTTGAAGTAGTGGACAATGAGCAGGCGGATGCCGTCAACGCCGTGATAAACCACCGCTGCCAGCAGGGCGATCTCGGCCAACTTGAAGATCGGCGTCTGCACCATGGCGAGGCGGCGGTCAAAGGCCTCCGGCCCGGCGTTGATCGATCCGATCACCCAGATGTGCAGGAAGAGGTACAGCACAAGCGCCACGCCAGAGATACGGCGGAACAGGAAGCTGATGAAGCCGGTGCTTTTATACATACCGCGACTCCTTTACTGACCAGCCGGAATGGGCTGATTGAGGCGCTTCTGGCGCTCACGCCGCGCTGCCTCAAAGGCCTGCCGCTTCTGCGCCAGTTTGCGCAACGTTTCAATAGCCTTAGTGGGGTTAAGCCCCTTGGGGCAGGCGTCAATGCAGTTGAAGATGGTGTGGCAGCGGTAAACGCCATCATCCCCAGCGATAAGGGCCAAGCGCTCGCCAGGGGCACTGTCGCGGGGGTCCAGCACACGCAGGAAAGCCTTGAGCAGCGCATGCGGGCCGATGTACTTCTTGTTCAGCGCCACCACTTGGCAGGCCGAGTAGCATGCCCCGCACATGATACACTTCTCGGCATCGTTGAGCGCCGCCACTTCCTCCGGACTCATGCGGAACTCTTTTTCGGGGATGTCGTCGGGCGGGATCAACCAGGGTTTCACACGCTGGTATTGCTCCCAGAAGGACGTGCGGTCCACCACCAAATCCTTGATGATGGGCAGGTAAGGCAACGGGCGGATGGTCACGCGGCCCCTGCCGTCTAGATATTTGCGCAGGGGCTTCTCGCAGACCAGCATATTTTGCCCATTGACGTTCATCGCGCAGCTGCCACAGATGGCATGGCGGCATGAACGCCGGAAGGTCAGGCTGCCATCTTGTTCGGCCTTGATCTTGTGCAGGGCGTCCAAGATGGTCATACCCGGCGTCATCTCCACACGGTATTCCTTGAAGTAGGGCTTGCGGTCCACATCCGGATTGAAACGCTGGATGCGGACAATGGCGAATTCCTTGTTGTCGCTTGTGGTCATAAAGGATGACTCCTCCACAGCCTGATTGAAGCGGCAGAAAGGGCGCAAAGGCTAGTACTTCCGCTCCTGCGGTGGGTATCTATCCCAGAAGATGGTGACATCCTTGTAGCTCAACATCGGTATGCCGTCAGGCCCTTTGTGGGCCATAGTGTGCTTCAGCCAGTTTGCGTCATCACGCTGAGGATAGTCAGTGCGGTAATGCGCACCGCGGCTCTCGGTGCGGGCCAGCGCACTGACGATGATCACCTCGCTGAAGGTGAGCAGGTGACCGGTCTCCAGCGCATAGAGCACATCGGTGTTAAAGCGGCTGCTCTTGTCCATTACGTGGGCACGCTGATAGCGCTCCTGAAGCGCCCGCACGGTCGCCAGTGCAGCCTTCAACCGCGCTTCATCGCGGAAGATGCCGCAGTTATCCGTCATGGTGGCCTTCAACTCCTGCGCGATGCGGTCCACCGACTCGCCGCCCTCGCGCTCCATCAATTGGCGGATGCACTGGCGGCTGCGCTCGGCAGGGTCGCCCGTGACAGGTTGGAGCGCAGCACCGCCCTTAATGAACTCGGCCATTGCGTGGCCGGCGCGGCGCCCAAAGACCGAGGCATCCAGCAGGCTGTTGGTCCCCAGACGGTTGGCGCCGTGTACCGAGATACATGAGCACTCACCGGCGGCGTAGAAGCCCACCACAGGCGTGCCCTTTGCATCGGCAATGACCTGCCCGTTGGCGTCGGTGGGGATGCCACCCATGCTATAGTGTGCCGTCGGTTGGATGGGAGCCATCTCCTCAATGATGTCCACGCCGAGGAAGTTGAGGGCGATCTCGCGCACCTGCGGCAGACGCTCCATGATCTTCTCGCGCCCCAGATGGCGCAGATCGAGGTAGATGCCTTGCCCATCAGGACCGATGCCACGTCCCTCGTCTATCTCGGTCTGCTCGGAGCGGCTGACGAGGTCGCGGGGAGCCAGCTCCATTTTGGAGGGTGCATAGCGCTGCATAAAGCGCTCACCCAACTTGTTGACCAGATAACCGCCCTCGCCGCGGCAGGCCTCGCTGAGCAGGATACCGTGCCCGTAAACGCCGGTGGGATGATACTGCACGAACTCCATGTCCATCAGTGGGACGCCCGCATTGTAAGCAATGGCGATGCCATCGCCGGTGTTGGCGTGAGCATTGGAGGTGATCTTGTAGGCGCGGCCATAGCCGCCTGTAGCGAACATCACCGCCTTGGCACGCATGTTATAGACCTTCCCCGTGAGGATGTCCATCGCCACGACACCCCGGCAAATGTTGTCCTCAAGGATAAGGTCCAGCGCGTACCACTCACTGTAGAACTTGACGCCGTGCTTGAGCGCCTGCTCGTGGATGGTGTGCAGCAGCACATGGCCGGTCCAGTCGGCAGCGTAACAGGCGCGTGGGGTGGTGTGTCCGCCAAAGCGACGCTGAGCGATGCGACCATCGGGCGTGCGGCTGAAGACGCACCCCATGTGTTCGTACTCGTAGATGATGTTGATGGCGTCCTTAACCATGATCTCAATGGCATCCTGATCGCCCAGCCAGTCCGACCCCTTGATGGTATCCAGCATGTGCAGCTCCCAGCTGTCTATCGGCTCCTCATCGGGGGGGATCTGCTCTAGGGGGCCTTCGGGGCCGGTGCCGGGGACGGGTCGGACGTTATTCAGCGCCGCCGCGATGCCTCCCTGCGCTGCGCCGCTGTGTGAGCGCAGAGGATGCACTTTAGAGAGCACGGCAACATCTTGGATGTCTTCACGCGCTGCGGTCACAGCGGCCCATGTGCCGGCCAGCCCGGCGCCGACAATGATCACATCGTGAGTGATGGTATCTGTTAGCATAACTCTCCTCTCGGATGGCTTCATAGGGGGCGGGCAAAGGGGTCAGGAGGAGGGTATCCTCTGCTCAGGCTTCAGATGGCACTCCACAGCCGTTACGCATTCTTTCTTTGGGCAGAAGTCCCACAGAGCATTTTCCATTGTACAACGATTTGCAGAGGGCTAGAGCGGGACGATCATCCAGATCAACCTAGCGGATTGTCACGAACTGATTGCGGAGGCCAAGAGGGCAAGAAGCGTAAGCAGTTCCTTCCCCTACCTGTTGCGACATATCCTTCTGGTTGCAGGCCACCGTGGCGAACGATTCACCAAGTGGCATAGGAACAGAGTGAGAAAGAGAGCAAGGAGCATGAGGATGATTGATGCCTACTCGTATCGTTGTCGTGGGGAACACAAAGGCGCTGCTGAGCTGCTCAGCAGCGCCCTCTCGTCGGCTATACTTGCGCCTACACGTCCAGATTGCGCACGCTGCGGGCGTGGGTTTGGATGAACTTGCGGCGTGGTGGGACGCTGACCCCCATCAGCATATCAAAGGTGCGGTCAGCGGCGGCGGCATCCTCTATCGTCACCTGAAGCAGGATGCGCCTGCTGGGGTCCATGGTCGTCTCCCACAACTGCTCCGGGTTCATCTCGCCGAGGCCCTTATAGCGCTGAAGTTCGGCTTTGCCGCCCAGCTCCTTGAGGATGCGATCCTTCTCTGCCTCGGAGTAAGCATATAGGCGCTTCTTGCCGCTGCTGATAAGGTAAAGCGGCGGCTGGGCGATGAAGAGGTGGCCCTCCTCGATCAGCTGCGGCATGTAACGGAAGAAGAAAGTCAGCAGCAGGGTGCGGATGTGCGCTCCGTCTACATCCGCGTCGGTCATGATGATGATGCGCCCGTAGCGTAAGCGGCTGATGTCGAAG
>DAOTYL010000099.1:0-7954 GCA_034434955.1 Anaerolineae bacterium
GAGAAGCGCGGGCGGAGGTAATTGAAGCCGTCATCGGTCAAGCGGCGGATGACGCACCGGTTGAAGAAGCGGCAGGAAGCATCGGCAAGGAAGAGCTGGCGCACGCCTCTCACCAATGCCTCATAGACCACCTGCTTACCATCGGGGGAAAAATCGGCGGACTTCACCGTGCCGTTGGCGTCGGTCAGCGCTTGCCGATCGACCGAGCGTCCCCCAACGCCTAGGCGCAGAATCTCATACGTCCCCTCTACGCTTACACCGTAGAAGGTGAGCACGTCGCCGGGCAGCCACTCGTAGAGGTGGATTTCACCGGGCAGTTGGGTGAGGTCCTCCTGCTCACCGCTCAGCGTCACGCTACGGATCCACCAGCGCCCACCCTCGCGTGAGAAGAAAGCGATGCGCTCCCCGTCAGGCGACCATAGTGGCGCAGTATCCACGCGGTAGCCGCTGGTCAGCTGGCGGATGCTCTGCGTACAGTCTGCACCGGTGGTCACGCAGTCCGCCTCAACAATGTAGATGTGTTGGCCCTCCGGAGCCAGATTGGACTGGAAAGCGACCAGCCGCCCATCAGGCGACCAAGACGGCAGATCGTCGCGGGCGGTGTTGCGCGTGAGGGGCGTCAGCGTCCCATCGGCCAGATTCAAGACGACGATTTCCGCATCACCGTCAGCCTCCGAAACATAGACGATGCGCCCACCACCTCCGGCCAGCGGCGTGGGCGTCAGCGTAGGGGTAGAAGTGGGCGTGATGGTGGGCGTGGGCGTGTCGGTGGGGACAGCAGCGGTGGCCGTCTGAGCCGCCGCCTGTGTGGCCGTGGCGATGGCCCCTGTGTAAGCCTCAAAGGTGGCGGTGTTCTCGGCGCTGTAGGTGGCAGCAGCAGGCGTTTGCGTGGCATGGATGCGTGCCAGCGCCACTTGATTGATCTGGCGGCGCGCCTCGGCCCCGATCAACACGCCGGCGGCCATCCACACGAGAATCAACACCACCAGCACCAGCGCCGTCGTATACCAGGGGAAGGTGCGACGGATGCCGGGGGCAGCGGAGGGCTGCGCTTGTGTCCGCACATGGCGCTGACCGGTTTCCCCGCGCGAGATGAGCGCCGTACTGTCATCCGTTGGGCGGCGGGCGGCAGGCGGCGGAGTGATCGCCCGCAGCGGCGAGGGCATCGGCGGCGGCGTCATGTGGAGGGGGAGATCGCCGCGCCCCCGCAAGACGCCGGCCATGGCGCGTTCGCGGGCAGTGGGCTGGAGCTGCGCAGCGGTATCCAGCGCACGGGCAAACTCTCCAGCGCTGCTGTAGCGTGCCGATGGCTCTTTGGCCAACGCCCGCCGTACTGCTGCTTCTACCGGCACGGTAATGTTGGCGTTGATGGTGCGCAGCGCAGGGATGGGCTGGTCAACGTGCATCTGCGCCAGCTCTTCGGGAGTGTCGGCGCGGTAGGGCATCTGGCCGGTGAGGGCACGGAAGACCAAAACCCCCAGCGCATACACATCGGCAGAGGGGCCTGCTGCCTCACCACGTGTGATCTCCGGCGCACGATAGGCAGGCGTGGCGCTAAGCGGTTGGCTGTCGGCCCCCGCCATGAGGCTCTCCATGCCAAAGTCGCTTAAGTAGGCGTTGCCTTCCTCATCCAGCAGGATGTTGCTGGGCTTGATGTTGCGGTGCAGCACACCGTGCTGATGGGCATAGTCTAATGCCTCGGCTACCTGCTCCAGCATGGGCAGGAGCTCGCCAGCGGTGAGGATGTTGTAACGGGCCAACAGATCGGCCAGCGAGCCGCCGGGCATGTAGCGCATCACAACATACGGTAGGCCTTCCCACAGGCCCGTGCCGTACAGCGGCACAACGTGGAAATGGTTCAACGCACGGATAGCCTGCGCCTCGCGTTGGAAGCGCTCCTGAAAGTGCGCCGTCTGTGCCACCGCTGCAGGCCATACCTTGACCGCCACTAGGCGGTTGACGCTGGGATGATAGGCGCGGTACACCACGCCCATCTCCCCCCGGCCTAGGCGGCTCCTGATCTCATAACGTTCTATGCGTTTGCCAACCAGTGCTTCTTCGGCCATGTCTGTTGTCTTGCTCGTGTGGTCCCCGTTGCTGCGTGATGCCCGAGTATCCCTCGACCTGCTTATGGTCGCTAGGGGGTGAAGGGGCGAGGCCGCCAAGCCGGTGTGACGTCGTTGGCGGCGACGCTAGTCAGACGTTGCATGTTGCCGCTGCCCAGATCGAGCAGATACAGGTTGAACAGGCCGGAACCATCGCGATCCGAATCGAAAGCAATGTACCTGCCGTCCGGCGACCAGACCGCATCATCGTCGTGCCCCAGCCCACTGGTCAGCTGCGTGATGCGTCCTGTGCGCAAATTGTACTCGAAGAGAGCGCGGCGGCCATCCACAAGGCCCTGCGAAGAGCTAAACACCAGCCGCGTGCCGTCCGGCGACCAATCCGGCCATTGATCCAGCACAGCGTTCTGCGTCAGGCGTGTGGAAGCGCCGCTATCCACGTCCAAAAGGTACAGCTCGGCGGAGGATGCATCATCGCCTACTTTGACGTAGTAGGCGATCTGCGTCCCATCCGGCGACCAGGCAGGCGAGAAGTCGTTCACCTCGTTGAAGGTCAGCTGACGCACATCTGACCCGTCAGGGCGCATGAGGAAAAGCTCAAAATCGCCGTCGCGGTCAGAGGTAAAAGCGATCCATTCCCCATCCGGCGACCAAGCCGGATCGGCATCGCGATCGGCGTTCTGGGTGATCTGGCGCACGTGGCTGCCGTCGGCATCCATGATCGTGATCTCCGGATCGCCATCGACAGAGGAAGCAAAGACGATCTGCGTGCCGTCCGGTGACCAGGCCGGGTCAAAGTCAAGAGCGGTGTTGTGGGTCAACTGACGCACGTTGCCGCCGTCGGCATCTATCAGATAGATTTCGTAGTCGCCGTCGCGGTTGGAGGCAAAGACGAGCTGCCCACCAGCCGGCGGCGCTTCCAACGGCGCACCCGTACCGGTAGGCGTGATCAGGGCAGTCCCCTGCAGGGAAAAGGTCGGTGTAACGGTGGGCTGAGGCGTGCGCTTGGGTGGCGTCTGAAGCACGGTCAGCAGGCTTAAGGGATGTCCGTCGGTGAGGATGAAAGCCGTCAGCACCACACCAGCAATGAGGGCAGCGAAGACGCCTAGCACGATCAGGCAGGACCCTACACCGCGCCGCCCTTCTTCCTCCTCCGGCCCATAGGCCTCTGGCCCGTAGGCCACATATTGGTATCCGACCTGCGGCGGCAATGTGGGGACCTCCGCAGCAGCGGTCTGCTCCTCGCGGATCGGTGGGGCGAGGACAGTCGGGCGCTCTCCTTCAGCAACCAGTGCCAACTCGCGGGCGAAGGCCCCTGCCGTGGGGTAGCGGTCTTGTGGCCTCTTGGCCATGCAACGCCGTACCACTGCATCCAGTGCCGGGCTGATGTTGGGGTCAAAGTCGCGCAGCGAGGGCACCGGCTCCAGTGCGTGCATCATGAGCGTTTTCATGGGGTCGGGATCGTAGTAGGGCAGCTCGCCGGTGAGCATCTGATAGGTGATGACGCCCAGCGCATAGATGTCCACCGCATGGGTGACCGGCTCGCCTTTGCGCACCATCTCCGGCGCTACGTAGGGCGGCGTGCCGATCACCTGCGAGCCGGTGAGCGTGGTAGAGGCTTCCTGCACGCGGGCGATGCCGAAATCGGCCAGATAGGCGTTGCCGTTGCTATCCAACAGCACGTTGGAGGGCTTGAGGTCGCGGTGGATGATGCCGCGCTCGTGTGCGTAATCCAGCGCATCGGCCACCTGCCCGACGATCTGCACGACGCGCGGCAGGTCGGGCAGCCGCCTCTCGATCAGATCGGCCAATGTGCCGCCCGGGAGATAGCGCATCACATAGTAGGGGATGCCGTTCTCCTCCCCCACATCGTAAACAGGCAGGATGTGCAGGTGTTCCAAACGAGCGATGGTGCGCACCTCGGTCTGGAAGCGCATGAGGAACGTATCATCGTGCAGAAACTCACGCGGCAGCACCTTGACGGCCACCACGCGGTCCATGGCCGGCTGATAGGCGAGGTAGACGGACGACATGCCGCCCTTGCCCAGCAGGGCACGGATCTCGTATTGCCCCAGCCTTTGGCCAACAAGATCAGCAGGCATAAGGTCCTCAACAGGTGACACGCCCCTGCCCGATTATAAACGCTTTGGCAGGGAGGGGAAAATGTCTTTAGGGGCAAGGGCGCAGGGTGAGAATGTCCGTCGTTCTTGCACATCTTTAACGCGGCGCTAATCCTTTTCTTACGCTTCTCCCCTATACAGGAATCGGACTTTGCGATAGGTGAGGAGGTGGTGGTATGTCGCAGCTGATCCCGTTCCGTGAGGACGATCCCTTCCGTGAGATGGTGCGTATGATGGATGCCATGCGCAACTGGATGGAGCGCGCTTTCTTTGCGCCGCTCACCACGTGGCCGACCCTGCACGAAGTTCAGACGCTGGCCGTCAATGTGACCGAGGATGAGAACAATATCGTGGTAGAGACGGCCATCCCGGGCGTGAACGAGAACGACATCGACATCAACGTGCAGGGCGACACGCTGACCATCTCCGCCGAGGTCAAGGGCGGGCGCGAGGAGAGCCGCGAAGGCTGGCATCTGCGCGAGCTGCGCTACGGCAAGTTCTCGCGTGCGGTGCGGCTGCCCGCCGAGGTCAACGCCGATAAGGCAACGGCGGAGCTGAGCAATGGCATCCTGACCATCACGCTGCCCAAGGCTAAGCCCAGCCCGGTGCACAAGATCGCCGTTAAGGCGGGCAAGCTACTGAAGAGCGGTAAGTAATCGTCAGCGCATCCACGCAAGGCGACCCATCCTCTTGGTGGGTCGCCTCGTTTTTTTCCCGCCGTTCTGCGGAGTAGGGATAAAGGCGGCTTACTCCACTTCGGCCACTGCCAGCGCAAGGCGCGGCGAAGAAACCAGCCACCACGCCAGTGCCAGTGCAATCACCGTGTCGTCGTGCAGGCCCGGCGGAGCTGCATAGCGTGTGCGTCCAGTATAGCGGTCGGTGGTGTAGGCGTAGGCTTCCAGCTCCCCCAGCAGCACCGCATCGGGCAACAGGCACACCTCGCCATCCTCAATAGCCTTTACCAAAGACTCTATCAAGGGTGGCTTACTGAAGGCAGTGGTGGTAAATCCAGCGATGGGCAGCCCCTCTCGGCGCAGGGCTTCGATATTCGGCTCGCCCATTGCGTTGGCCTCGGCAAGGATCGCCCGCACGTCCCAGCGACGCGCCAGCGCTGCGATACGTGTCCGCTGCACACCCCAACTCACGGCGCTGAAGCGCTCCAGTGCCACCATCGTGGGGACAGGTTGAGCATCGGCGTCTATCACCACCAGCGCGGTGAAATCTTGATAGCGCCCAAAGTCTATGCCCATCACGTAGCGGTGATCGGCGATGGGGGTCGCATGACGCGGAGCAGTGGCAGCAGCGTGTACATTGCGGAAGACAACCCCACCGTCGGCCAGAAACTCGGCCTCGTATTCCTGCCGGAAGATGTGCTCCGGCAGCAGGCTACGCGCCTCATCAACCTCCTCTCTGGGGATGCGGGGGTTTTTCGTTGTAGGGTAGCGCCACGAACGCCACACGCGGTTGCGCCGATCCAGCCCGCGCTGGTAGGCATGATAGAACCAGTTACGCCCACGTGGGGTGGAGATCAGCAGGGCGCGCCCGCGCCGATCGGAGAGAGCCGGACGCAGCGCTGCCGTCCAGGCTTCTTCGGCAATGAAGGCTGCTTCGTCCACCACTACCAAGTCCAGTCCCACGCCACGTAAACCGTCGGGGTCATCGGCAGATTTCACGGTGATGAAGCCGCCGCCGGGCAGGTCTATGTGGCGCTCTGCTTCCGACTTATAGGCCCAAATGGGCATCAGCGCCGCCTTGAGGGCACGCCAAGGGTGGAAGGCCAGCCCATAGGTTGGCGCCACCCACCACACGCGTCGCCCCTCTGCGGCGGCTTGTGCGGCCATCACCAGCCCCAGCGTCGTCTTGCCCCAGCGCCGACCGCAGGCTACCACCTTGAAACGAGCTGCATGGCGGGCGATGGCGCTCTGATCGCGGCGTAAGGTAGGCAGATGCAGATTGCTGACCGTGATGGACTTCCCTCCTTCCGCCGGAAAGCCCTTCCCCATCCCTCCTCTCCACGGGTGGCGAGGGAGGAGAGATGAGGCCCACTCGATGCCAACACAAGGAGGGCGACGCCGCTCCCTGCGACGGGTCGCCCTCTTGGGCCGGGGATGAGACGGCTCGCCGTCCGGCTGTTGGCCGTGTGGCGCTAGGCTGCTACGTAAAGAGCGGCGGCGCGGATGATCGCCCTCATCCGCTGACGCACCGCCGAATGTGGTGTGTGTTTGCCACGCGGCGCCTCTGCTTCCCCCGGCGTTTAGAACATATGTTCTAAACCTATTGTAGTCCTAAACGGGCACTCATCAAGGCTACACGCTGATCGCCTGATCAACGGCGGGTTAGGGATTGCCAACCTCTTGACCCTTTGCGCTGCGCCCTCTTTGCGTTACACTCGCCGCCATGAGGGTCTCCATTGATGTTTCCCCCGCCGTGAATGGCAAGGCCGGGCTGGGTCGTTACGCAGCCTCACTGACGGCGGCGTTGGCCGCCCAACATCCTGCTGAGGTGCACCTCTTCGCCAATGTGACACCCGGCGG
This sequence comes from Anaerolineae bacterium, assembly GCA_034434955.1. Classification (GTDB taxonomy): domain Bacteria; phylum Chloroflexota; class Anaerolineae; order Aggregatilineales; family UBA3940; genus DAOTYL01. Next base: position 6,718 of record DAOTYL010000099.1, read on the forward strand.
GCAGTGGCCCGCCGAGTTGGCGACCCTGCCACGCACCTCCGTGCGGGCAGGATACAAGTTCTGGCGCCTGGCTGTGCTGATGGGACACCTCAGCGGCGCAGCGTGGGATCGCCTGTTGCCGCATCCAGTGATCTTCCACGCCACCGAGCACCTACTCATCCCCCTGCGCAGCGTGCGTACCGTGCTCACCGTACACGATCTTATCTATCGGCTCTTCCCCCAACACCACAAGCGGCTGAACTACTGGTATCTCAACCTCGCTATGCCGCTCTACGTGCACCGCGCCGATCACATTATCACCGTGAGCGAGGCGACCAAACGCGATCTGATGCGCCTCTACGGCACACCCGAGCACAAGATCACGGTGGTTTATGAGGCCGCCGCGCCTTGCTTTGCACCCCCGCCGCCTGCTCGTATTGCCGAGACGCGGAGACGCTATGGCCTACCTGACCGCTACTTGCTGACGGTCGGCACGATAGAGCCGCGCAAGAATCTGGCGCGGCTGGTGGAGGCGCTGGCTGCCCTGCGCCGCGACGATCCTGCCTTGCGGCTGGTAGTAGTCGGCGCACGCGGCTGGTTGACAGGCAGCTTTGAGCGTGCAATAGAGCAGTTTGGCCAACAGGAAGCCGTCATCTGCTTGGGCTATGTGCCTGATGACGACCTGCCTGCCTTGTACGCCGGAGCAACGGTGAGCGTGCTGGCCTCGCTTTATGAGGGCTTCGGTTTGCCTGTGCTGGAAGCGATGGCCTGCGGCGCACCCGTTGCTTGCAGCGCCACCTCCAGCGTGGGGGAAGTTGCGGGGCAGGCTGCGCTGACCTTTGACCCCGAAGACGGCGAGGCGATCGTTGCCACACTACGCCGCCTGTTGGCCGATGCCGACCTGCGCGAGGTTCTGCGCCAGCGCGGTTTGGCCCGTGCTGCGGAGTTCTCATGGCAACGCGCCGCCCGCGAGACGTGGGAAGTTTACGAGCGAATGCAAACGGGTTGACCTTGATCAATCACGCTGCTCATGGTACACTAGCAGCACACTAACAAGCGCCAGTAGCTCAACGGAAAGAGCGTTGGTCTACGGAACCAAAGGCTGCAGGTTCGAATCCTGCCTGGCGCAACAGCCCCCTGAACGGGGGCTTTTTTGTTCGTTGGGGATTATCCTACCCCCAACTCCCTCAGCCGTGACGGGGAGGGGTGGTAGGCGATCAATCATCATCATCATCATCATTATCATTATCATTATCAT
>DAOTYL010000100.1:0-2322 GCA_034434955.1 Anaerolineae bacterium
TGCTCTCCCGCCCCGCACCGTCCTCGCCGCAAGCAGGGACGGCTCCTACAGTGCTTCCTCTGCCCACCGCCGCACCTACCATGCCGCCCACTTCCACTCCACTTCCCACGCCTACGCCCCTTCAGCCCGCCGCGGCGACGCCCATTGCACCGCTTGCCTTTGCTCCGCTGGAGGTGGGCAGCAGCGCCTTCCGCCTCGTGGATGGCATGGTGATGCAGTTCATCCCCGGCGGGCCTTTTTTGATGGGCGGCGCCGACCGTTACGCTGCGCCCGATGAGCAGCCCCAGCATACGGTGGTGCTCAGTGACTTCTGGATCGACCGCACCGAGGTCACCAATGCCCAGTATGCCCTCTGCGTAGCCGATGGCGTCTGCCCTCCGCCGACCAACCGCCGCTTTTTTGACGATCCACTCTTTGCCCGCTATCCGGCCATCTACATCCCACACGCCAGCGCTGTCACCTATTGCCTGTGGTTGGCCCAAAGGAGTGGCGCTCCCATCGGCCTGCCCACCGAAGCCCAATGGGAGAAGGCTGCCTCCTGGGACCCCGTGACCGGAACGGCCCGCATCTACCCTTGGGGGAATGAAGCGCCCACCGGCGAGCGATTGCGCTATCAGGGCAATACGCTGATCGGCATCGCGCCGGTGGGATCGCTGCCCGCCGGAGCCAGTGCCTACGGCGTGTTGGATATGGCCGGCAATGTGTGGGAGTGGGTGGCCGATTGGTATGATGCCGCTGCCTATCAGCGCAGCGGCATTCCCGTTGACCCCAGCGGCCCGCCGAGCGGCACACACCGCGTCATACGCGGTGGCGGTTGGTACGACGACTTTACACAGGTGCGCACCTCGGTGCGCGGGCGGGCGCTGCCCACTGCCGCGGCCAACAACATCGGCTTTCGTTGCGCCCTTAACGCCCGCCGTCCGCCCGCCTCCGGTGCAATTGCCCTTGCTCCGCTCGACCTCGCTCAGGCGTTGGTGGATTTCCTGCCCACTGCCCGCGCCGAGAGCGCCAACAACGCCGCAGCGCTGGATGAATGGGCGGCGGCGCTGGATGCGCTTGTGTTGGCCCTGCAAAGCGGCGACAATGATGCTGCGCGTGCGCTTATAGATGAGCGGCTGGAGCGGCTGGCCGCTCAAGCGGAAACGGGGCTGCTCTCACCCGGCCTCGCCCGTCAACTGGAGGAAGCGCTGCGCTGGATGCAGCAACAACCCGGCCTTTCTCTGCCGTAGGTGAGGGTTGCTCTCCCTCCTTGCGCTTGCAGGGGGGCCGAAGGTAAAAGCGATATCCCTATCTTGTTCAACACGGTGATGCGATGGCTTTCCGAGACTACAAGCAGCATCCAACCCCTGAATACCGTGCCAGCAGTGCCGAAACCCTGCTGGCCCTCAATCAGGTAGACGACCGCACGCTGCTACGTCTCTCGGCCCTCAGCCTGCCGGAGATCGCCGAGATCAAGCAGCAGGTTGCCGAGATATTTCCTGCGGGCAACCTGCCGGGGCTGATCCTTGCTGGGCTAGCCTCGCTAAAGGGCCGCCGTGTGACCCCTCAGCGTGCGGAAGAGGACCTTAACACGCTCTTTCAGGGCGCCAGCCTCGTGCCGCAGGCGCTTTACAGCGTGCTGATCGGTGGCCCGGCGGTGGTGCTCCATGCTTACCAGATGCTCCTCCGTTTGGTCGGCAAAAGCCTCGATGATGCCTTTCCGGAAGGCGTGTGGCAGTTCTACGCCCAGTTTGGCCTGCGCGAGGACAGCGCCCGTTTCACTGTGGAGACCACCGCCTATCACCGCGAACGTCCGCGCAACGCTACGCTGGTGGATGACATCACCGCGTGGCTGATGACCGCCATTTATACCCTCTTTGATTCGGATGGCCTCAATAACGCCCTGTGGACCGAATGGACTACTCTACGGCTGCTGATGCAGGCAGCGGAATCGCTGGAGCCAGCCCAGAAGCGCACCTTTTCCTCACTGGTGCGCGGCTGGCAGGCCGTATGCCCTTACCGCATCTCGGCGGGGATGTCTTATGCAGAGGCGCGTACCGCTGCTTTTGACCACTACATCAAGAGTTATGTGGACCAACTGCCGGCCGAGGTACTCCAGCGCATTGTGCACCAACTGGAGGAGCTATCCCGTGAAGCACGCCGTGCCTACCAGCGCCAGATGAGCCTGCTGGCACGCCTTGAACCGCGTCGCTACTGTGAGGTGCGTATCCCTATCCCCCTGTGGAAAGCAAAAGTGGGGCTGATTTGGCGTGGGCATATCTACCTCTTTGATGTTTGCGCACAAGACGCACAGGAGCGCCCCCTCGGTTTTACGCTGGACGG
>DAOTYL010000101.1:0-15436 GCA_034434955.1 Anaerolineae bacterium
CCTCTTCGTACATCTGCTGCCAGGCCGGCAACGGTCCCTGACAGGCCACCGATTCTGTGTTATCCTTGCGGCGGGAAAACGGTCGCAAGGACGGGAACCCTATGAGCAGCCCCCGCTGGTTGCGGAGCACCTTTCGCCAAGCCCCCTGGCGCACCCAAACGCAGGCCACTTCGCTGGTACTGGCGGTGGTCATCATGGTGGTGGTGATCGGTGCGCTCTATCTGGCGCAGGCCAGCCGCACCGCCACCGTTGGGCGCCGCCTGCAGGCGCTGGAAGCCCAGCGCCGCACGCTGGAGCAACAGAACGCGCAGCTCCGCGCCGAGATCGCCGCCCTGCGCTCGGTGCCGCGCCTTACTGCCGAGGCTGAGCGCCTCGGCTACCACGCCGCCCGCCCGGACGAGGTGGAGTACCTTTTCATCAAAGGCGCACCGCCCCAGCCGCTCCCCACACCCACGCCGCCGCTCACCGTTGAGCAGGTCGTGCCGCGCTACCGTGAAACCCTGCCGAGCTGGCTGGCCGAGCGATGGGCCGTCTTCCGCACGCAGTTCGCCGATTTTTGGGAGCATACCTTCGGCAGTGGCGGGCCGCCGCAGGAGACGCCCCGAACGCCGGAGGGCGCCCACGATGGATGAGAGCCTTCACCGCCGCCTGAGCGTGGTGGGCGTCATCCTGCTGACGCTCGCCGGCCTCATCGTCTATCGGCTGGTCTCGCTCCAGTTCGGCGTGAACACCGCCTATTTCGCCGCTACGGCTCTTACCGAGTACCGCTATCAAGTGACGACGCGCCCGCCGCGCGGCGAAATCTACGACCGTCACGGTGTGCTACTCGCCACCAATGCCATTGAATATGAGATCGGCCTCTCGCCTGTGTTGATCTACGACCGCGAAGGCACTGCGCAGAAGCTCTCCGAAGCGACGGGCCTCCCTGTGGAGGAGCTGCTGGCGGATATGTCCCAGCCGGCGCCCTATGTGCTGTTGGTGCGCCCCGCTCCAGCGGCGATGGGGCAGCGTGTGCTGACGCTCAATCTGGATGGCGTGGTGGTCTCACCCCTCACGCGCCGCTTTTATCCCCATGGATCGCTGGCGGCGCACGTGCTGGGCTTCGTAGCGTTGGACGATAGGGGCTACTACGGCGTGGAAGGCTACTATGATGACGTGCTGGGGGGGCAGATCGGCGTCACCGATCAGAGCCGCATCCCCTTTGAAGCCTCCCCGGGCGAGGGCTGGCGTCCCGGCTCCGATCTCTACCTGACCATTGACAGCGAGATTCAATACCTCGCCGAGAGCACGCTGGCCGCCGCCTTGCAGTCCACCGGCGCGGAGAGCGGCACGATTATTATCATGCAGCCGCGCACAGGCGAGATTCTGGCCTTGGCCAACCTGCCCACCTTTGATCCCAACCGCTTCGCCAGCGAGGACGGAACGCTCTTCGAGAACCCGGCCATCAGTCACCAGTACGAGCCGGGCAGCGTGCTCAAAGTGCTGACGATGGCTATCGCCCTGGAGCAGGGTGTGGTGGAGCCGACCAGCACTTACAACGACACGGGCATGATCGAGGTGGGGGGCGTGGAGATTTACAATTGGGACCGCGCCGCGCACGGCGTGGTGGATATGACCGAGCTGCTGGCCAAGTCGCTCAATGTGGGGGCGGCCACGCTCAGCCTCAAGCTTGGCCCCACGCGCTTCTATGCCGGCTTGGAGGCCTTCGGATTGGGGCGGCCCACCGGTGTGGACCTGGCAGGCGAGATCGGCGGGACGCTGCGCAAGCCGGGCAACGCCGACTGGTTTGAGTCCGATCTGGGGACAAATGCCTTCGGGCAGGGGTTAGCCGTCACCCCCTTGCAGTTGGTGACGGCAGTCGCTGCCGTTGCCAACGATGGCCTGCTGGTGCAGCCGCACATCCTGACGCAGCGCGTGGACCCCGACGGCGGGCAGGTCGCCTTTGAGCCGACGGTGATAGGGCGGGCCATCTCGCCACAGACGGCGCACACGCTGGCCGCTATGCTGGCCGATGCGCTGGAGCGCGAAGCCTCCAACGCGCTGGTGCCGGGCTATCGTATTGCCGGCAAGACGGGCACCGCTGAGATTCCTTTGCCCGGCGGCTACGATCCGGAGAAGACCATCGCCAGTTTCGTCGGCTTCGGCCCTTTGGACGACCCGCAGTTCATTGTGCTGGTCAAGTTGGATAAGCCCACATCGTCGCGCTGGGGATCGCAGACGGCAGCACCGGTGTTCAGCCAGCTGGTGCAACGTCTGGTAGTGCTGATGGAAATCCCGCCGGATGCGGTACGGTTGGCATCCCGCTGATGTTGTTGACCGGCGACTCAGAAGGAGCAAGCACAGGCCACAACACCTTTGACGTCCTCATCCTAATCGTCCGTGCGCGTCCCCGTTTGGGTGCGCTGTGGGGGCTGTATCAGGGGAAGGGATGAGGGTGATATATATCACCCAATTTATCGGATATTGATCACTAGACGACGGCTTCCCGCCTCGCTCTAATCTCCTATATGGGGAGGGAGTATGGACGGGGACCGCGAGTGGGCTGCTAGACTGGAATTGGTACACCGCGCTGCGGTCAATGTGGCCGGAGCACGCGAAGTTGAAGACGCCTTGCAGATCGTTGTCGACGCCGCGCGTGAGGTGGCTGTTGCGGAAATGGCCGCCCTGGGCGTACCGGGCGAACCGGGTAGGCCGATGGCGCATTTTGTCGTCTCCGGCCTCTCGGCGGAGGCGGTGGCGTTGGCCGGACACCCCCCGATGGGGCGCGGTGTGCTGGGTGTCCTGCTGCACAACGGGCAAGCGGTGCGCATAGACGATGTGCGCCATCACCCTGCCTTTGAGGGTATCCCCGACGGCCATCCCTTTATCCGCTCTTTCCTTGGCGTGCCGGTGCAGAGCGGCGGCGAGGTGATCGGCGACCTATACCTCGCGAACAAGATCGGCGCGGTGGGCTTCAGCGAGGAAGACCAGCGGCTGGTGGAGATGCTGGCCGCCCATGCGGCGGTGGTGATCCAGACGCTGCGCTATCACAAGAAGAACGAGGAGCTGGCCGTGATCCGTGCGCAGGTGCGTCTGGCTCCCCGCATTGAGGACGACGTGCTTCAGACACTCTACGGGGCGGGGCTGCTGCTGGGCACGATCAACCTGAACGAACCGATGCAAGCCGCTGCGCAAATCCGCGATGTGCAGCAGCGCCTCGACCGGGCCATCCGTCACCTGCGCGAGCACCTGATGAGCATGGCTGCCCAAGCTTGAGCAGTCCGCCGGCCTGCAAGCAAATTGAAATCCTCTTGTGACGCCCCCGTCAAGCCAGAAATTGCCTTTTCGTCTATAATAGGATACCGGCGGTCTCGACCCGCCAGACGATCGCCGCGCCGACGACGGGAGGCAGCGGGCTATGTCCAAAGGCAGGATACTGGCCGTTGAGGATGATCGCGACATTGCCAACCTGCTGAAGATTTACTTCACCGGCCAGGGGTATGACATTCAGATCGCCAGCCGCGGTAGCGAAGCGCTGGAGATGTCGCAGCAGCAGATGCCGCAGCTCATCGTGCTGGACATCAATCTGCCCGATATTGACGGCTACACCATCTGCAAGACGCTGCGCACCAACGCCCGCACTCGCCATATCCCCATTATTTTCCTCACCGAGAAGGATGAGCGCAGCGACCGCATCGCCGGGCTGGAACTGGGCGCTGATGATTACATCACCAAACCCTTTGACATTGAAGAGCTGCGCCTGCGCATCGCCAATGCCATCCGCGCCAGCGAGCGTATGGGCCTCACCGACCCGCGTTCCGGTTTGCCCAGTGGGCGGCTGATTGAAGACGCCCTGCGCGAGCTGCTGCGCAAGCCCAACTGGGCCTATATGGACATGCGCATCAACCACTTTGATGCCTTCCGCGATAAGTACGGCTTTGTGGCCGGAGATGAGGTGCTGCGCTTCACCGCCATGCTGATCGGCGAAGTCGTGGATCAGCATGGCTCACCCGGTGACTTTATCGGACATGCGGGCGGGGATAACTTTGTGCTCATCACCTCACTGGAGAAAGGTGATGTGGTGAGGAGCACGCTGGAGAAGCGCTTTAACGACGAAGTGCGGGCGCATTACTCCTATCTTGACCGTGAGCAGGGCGGTATGAAGATGGACGACGGCAAAGGCGGTGAGGTGTTGGTCCCTCTTATGACCATCGCCATCGGCGTGGTGACCTCCGAACGCCGGTTTGCGGATATCCGCGAGATCGCAGAGGCCGCTGCCGAGGCACGCCGCAAGGCGCAGGCCAAAGAAGATAAGCCGCCTGAAGGCAAACCGCCTGAAAGTGCGCCGCCGCGCACTGTTCCGGATAAGAAACCATGAACGCTTTGACTTCTGTTGGTACGCTTGTCGGTGCGCTTGTCGCCCTCTGGGTGGTGGAACTCTCCACGGGTGCTGGCAGCCCGCGCCGACGGTATGCCACCTACACTCCTGGGGAGGGCGTGCTGGTAGCCGACTCCAGGGGGCAGGTGGTCTACGCCAACGAGACGGCCCGCGAGTGGCTCTCGTTGGATAGCGGCATGCCCAGCTCGCGCACCCTCTCTCGTCGCATTAAGCCTTGGCGTGCCCTGCTCGATCTCTTCTCCGCCGAAGGGCGTGCTACCCTCACTGTGCGCGACCGTACCCTTGAGGCTACCTCGCACTGTGTAGAGCTGGGCGAAGAGAAGCACTACATTGTGGTGCTGCGTGAGGAGGCGGCAGAAGATGTGGCCGAACTCCAGCGCCGCAGCGAGCGCTTCGCCATCCTCAGCCGCATCTCCGCCACGCTAGCCCGTGCGCTAGACCAGACCAGCATCCTGCAGGCCACCACCGATGAACTGCGGGCGGTGCTCGGCGCACCGCAGGGCAGTGCCATCCTCTTTGATTACGAGGAAGCCATCGGCAGGCGGGTCATCCAGTCCCCTTCCACCCCTGATGGTTCGGTGCGCCCTCTGCTCCTTCCGCTTGAGGGTAACGCCGCGGTTGAGCGCCTGCTGGCAACCCGATCGGCGCTGGCCATCGAGGATGTAACTGTCGACCCGCTGGCCGCCGTCATGCGTGAGGCGCTGGCAACAGAGGGCATCATGGCCCTGTTGCTGCTGCCCCTGTTTGTGGGCAACGTCCTGATCGGCGTCCTTACGGTGGAGCACACGGGCGGCCCGCACACGTTTGAGGCGGATCAGATTGACCTTGCCCAAACGATTGTCCATCAGGCGGCTATCGCCGTGCAAAATGCGCTGCTCTTTGAAGAGACGGTCATTCGCCAGCGCGAGATGAGCATCCTGGCCGAGGCCGGGCGCAGCGCCGCTGCCTCGCTGGACCTTCAGACAGTGGTGCGCAGCGCCGCCGAGCAGTTCGTGCAGGCGTTGAACATGGAAGGCTGCTTCCTCTCACTGTTGGATGCAGAGAGGGGCTTCCTCCTCCCGCTGATAGAGTATCGGCGGCGCGATGGGGCACGCTTGTTGAGGGCCACCGAACGCCGCGCACTCTCGGATTGCCCCACGGCGGCCCGCGCTATCGCCGAACGCGCTCCGCTCATCGCTACTGCCGCCGATCCTGACCTTGCCCCTCAGGAAGCAGAATGGCTGGCACAGCGCGGGATGGGCACTGTGCTGCTTATCCCTCTTATGGCACATGAAGAGGCTATCGGCCTTGTGGAATTGTGGGATGCAGTCCCTACACGCCGCATTGTCGCCCGCGAAGTACGCTTGGCGACGGCGTTGGCCGCGTTGACGGCCACCGCACTGGAGAACGCCCGTCTGCATGATGAAACCGAGCAGCGCCTTGAGGAACTCTCCATCATCAACGAGTTGAGCCGCCTGCTCACGCAGGCCATCTCGTTGGAGGACCTTTGCCTTGTGCTGGAAGAGCAGATCGGCAGGGTGCTGGGCGTGCGCTCGTTGACCCTTGCCCAGCGCGACCCCCTGACCGGCAAGATGACCTTCCCGCTGGCTGTACGGGATGGTCAACGCATCAGCGTTGAGCCGATAGACTTCGGTGCCGACCCTTATAGTTATGCGATTGAGCAATGGGAGCCGCTGCTCATCACCCGCGACGTGGACGCCACGCTGGATCGGCTGGGCATCAGCCCGCTTGAGCCAGGCCTGTGTTCCCTGCTGGTGGTACCCTTCTCCAGTGGCGAGGCGGTAGGGGCGCTGGCTGTCGAGGACTACGAGCGCGAGGAGGCCTTCGGCGAGGCCACCCTGCGCGTGCTCAGCCCGATTGCCGCGCAAGTGGCGGTCTCCATAGAAAACGCTCGCCTTTACGCCGAGCTCCAGCAGCGCCTCTCTGAGACAACTACCCTGCAGGAGATCACCCGTGTGGTCAATTCGGCGCTGGACCTGCGGGAGATCTTCGAGCGCGTGGTGCGCGAGCTGGCCAACGCCTTCCGCTATCCACTGGTGGGGTTGTTCACCGTGCAGGGCGGCGAACTACGCCTTGAGGCTCATCACGGCTACGAGCCGGACGAAGCAGCCCGCTTTGCCCGTGTGCCCCTTGAGGTGGGCGTCATCGGGCGCTGTGTGCGCACCGCGAGAGCGCAGTTCGTGCGCGATGTGACGCGCGATCCGGATTATCTGCCCATCCGCGACCGTGTGCGCTGTGAGATCGCCGTGCCCATCATCGCCGAGAACGACGTGCTGGGCGTGCTGGCGGTGGCGTCCGGCGCCGACGCCCCGCTCGATGAGAGCGACCTAGAACTCCTACAGACCCTTGCTGGGCAGGTGGCGACGGCGATGATCAATGCTAACCTGTTTGCGCAGATGGTGCGCCTTTCCGAGGAGCTGGAGCGCCACGTGGAGGAGCGCACGCGGGAGCTGCGCGAGGAACGCGACCGCATTGACACACTCTATCGCATCGCCGTGGAGCTGACCGCCAGCCTAGACCTCGACCGTGTGCTCCACCGTGCGCTGGAGCTGGTGGGTGAGGCAGTGGGCGCAGATACCGGTGCGCTGTTCCTTATTGACCCGCAGTCGGATTTCCTCATCTACCGCGCCTCCATGCGCTTTGATGAGTCCCTGCCCCCCGGGGGGCGCCAAATTCAGCTTGGCCGCCACGAAGGGTTGGCGGGCTGGGTGATGGACAACCGCCAGTCGCTAGTGATTGACAACGTGCAGGCCGATCCCCGTTGGGTGAAGATACCGGGCACGGAGACGCGCCGCTCCCTGCTGGGCGCACCGCTCATCGCCAACGAGGAGGTGCTGGGCTGCATCTTCTTCAATAGCGATACAGTAGGCGCCTTCCACGAAGGGCATTTGCGGCTGGTAGAAGCCGCCGCCAATCAGGTGGCGGCCAGCATCAACAACGCTGAGCTATACCGCCTGATCCGCGATCAGGCCGAACGCTTGGGGGTGATGCTGCGCGTCCAGCAGACCGAGGCCGCTAAGAGCCAAGCCATCCTTGAGTCGGTGGCCGATGGCGTGATGGTGACCGACCAGAACGGTGAGATCATCCTCTTCAATGCGGCGGCGGAGCGCACGCTCGGCCTGCGCCGTGATGAGGTGCTGGGGCGGCCTGCCTCCGAGTTGAGCGGCTTGTACGGCCCGGGCGCGGTGGAATGGACGGAACGGCTGGCCAAGTGGCGTACCTCACCGCGCGATTATCAGGGTGATTTCCTCTCCGAGCAGGTGGATTTGGGCGATCGCATTGTCTCGGTGCATATCTCGCCGGTGGTACACGGCAACGAATATCTGGGGTTGGTCTCCGTCTTCCGTGACATTACCCGTGAAGTCGTCGCCGACCGCGTCAAGAGCGAGTTTGTGGCCCGCGTCTCGCATGAGTTGCGCACACCGATGACCAGCATCAAGGGCTATGCCGACCTCATCCTGCTGGGGGCGGCGGGGCCGATCAACGACCAGCAGCGCCATTTTTTGGAGACGGTGAAGAACAACGCCGATCGCTTGAGCCTGCTGGTGAACGATCTGCTGGATATCTCGCGCATCGAACAGGGGCGCTTTGAGTTGGACATCGGCGCGGTGAACCTGCACGAACTGATCGCCCAAGTGTTGGTGACCTTTGAGGGGCGCAAGAAGAATGACGGGCGTACCATTGCCCTCATCAACGATCTGCCCGCCGAGCTGCCCGTCATTGAGGGTGACTACGACCGCCTGACGCAGGTCTTCACCAATCTGGTGAGCAACGCCTATCAGTACACGCCGGACGAAGGCAGTGTGACCATCCGCGCCGTGGTTGAGGGCGAAGGTGTGCGCGTAGATGTGGCTGACACGGGCATCGGCATCCCCGAGCAGGACAAACCGCACGTCTTCGACCGCTTCTTCCGTGGCGAAGGGCACCCGTTGGTGTTTAAGACATCGGGCACTGGCCTGGGTCTCTCTATCGTGCGGGAGATGGTCAACATGCACTACGGGCGTGTGTGGTTTGAGAGTGAGGAGGGCAAGGGCACGACCTTCAGCGTGTGGTTGCCGCTGAAGCATGAGCCGGTCAAGCAGCCGGAGGCATAGTGCGCAAGTGGGGCTACGTTGATCGTGACTCGCTTCCAGACCTCGCCCCCTCCCATTTGGCGAGGGGCCGGGTAGCGAGGCTCAGGTCGCCAATCCCAAACATCGCTAATTGCTAGCTTTAAGGTGACTTCATGGCCAGGATACTCATTGCAGAAGACGAACCCGACATCCGCGATCTGATCATGTTCACGTTGCAGTTCGGCGGCCACGAGGTGATCGCCACCAGCAGCGGCAGCGAGGCCATCGAACGCGCTGTGAGCGAGCAGCCGGACCTTATCCTGCTGGATGTGCGTATGCCGCGCATGACGGGCTACGAAGCCTGCGAGGCGCTCAAAAAGAACCCCCAGACGGAGAAGATTCCGGTGGTGTTTCTCTCGGCCAAAGGGCAGGAGAAAGAGGTGGAGAACGGGCTGAAAGTCGGCGCGGTGGCCTACATCCTCAAGCCGTTTGCCCCTGACCAGTTGCTCAAGCAGGTGAAGGAGCTGCTTGATCAGCATGGTGTGAAGCCCAGCGAGAAAGTCGCTCCTGCCGCTCCTGCTGCCACCGAAGCCGCGCCGACCAAGGCGGCGTCACCTGAACCTACGCCCGCCAAAGATGAGGCAGGCACGGCGCCCCCTGCTGACCATCCTGCCTCCAAGAAGGAGGAAGCAGAGGGTACAGCCTCCGACGAGAAAGGGAAAGACGCCTGAACCTGCATTCAGCCTCCGTCAGCCATCTGACAGGTAACTGACAGCCTACGGTGAGGCCGGCGACAAGATCGCCGGCCTTTGTTGCGCTATGCTGATGGGTGAAATGCGGGGGATGCAGGCCCCGCGTGAAGGGAAACCCCGCAGATTAGGTGGTGGAGACGGCGGTAGAGCAGTCGGGTTGGTATTGGGGACGCGGGGCCTGCAACATTTGAGAGAGGTGGCCGGTTACATAAAGGGAGAGTTTATTGGTAGCCCCTCGCCCGCATTCACAAAAACGCCCTGACACAAGCGGGGCGTTTTTGCTTTGTGAAGCCCGCCGGCGGCAAACTCTTAGGGAATCGTTATGTCTATCGGGCGGGGTGGGGCTGAGGGCATGGTATAATGAGAGGCAAGCAGGGCTGTGCCGCCCTGTATCCTCTGAAGCAGAATAGGATGTTGTGATGGACGATCAGGGTGCTGGTAAGCAAGAGACTTCCAAGCCCGCGAGTGCCTCGCCTGCTCATGCTCCTACTCCCCAACCCCCTGCGCCACCCGTACCGCCGGCAGCACACGGCGGCGGGGATGAGACGTTCATCCTGCCTATGGGTGTGGCGCAGGCCATCGATGCCATCTACAACCGCTTTATGGCGCACTACACGCCGTTCGGCTTCCAGCCGCGCGGCGAAGAGATCAAGTATCATCCCCTGCCTTATAAGCCAGAGCCGGATGACCCTCTGCTGCTCGTGCAGCCCTGGCGCATCGAGCTGGAGCTGCACACCGACGTGCAGCGCAAAGTATTGGGGCTTGATCTGTACGGCGACGTGGTGCTAGGGCGTGGGCCAAGTCGCCCAGGGCGCATCATCCTCGATCTGGACGACTACGGTGCGCACGAACTGGGCGTCTCACGCGAGCACCTGATGTTGCGTCCCACACGCACGCGGCTGTTCGCCATCGATCAGGGCAGCACCAACGGCACGACGATCAACGGGGCAACCAGCGGGCGCGGTATGGCCGTCGCCCTGAACAATGATGATATGATCGCGTTGGGCAACATGGTGCTGCTGCTGCGCATTATCAAGAAGCCGGATACGGCGCTCTGAAGTGCGGGAGAACGAAAGACACGAAAAGCGCGAAAGTCGTCTCTTGCCTTTCGCGCTTTTCGCTTTTTCGCACCTTTCGCAGCTCAAGGGGTGGTGTGTTTTTCCTCTGCTACGGCCTTGACCTTGGCGATTAGCTCAGGGTTGGCAGGGAAGAGGCCCGCTGCAGCCAGCCGATCCAACAGGTCGCGCCACACCGGTTCCACTTTGAAGACCTCGGCGAGGATAGGCAGCGCCTCGTCCACGTAGCCGCGCTCGAGCAGCGCGACGGCATACCAGAAGTGCGGCTCACGCACCCCCACTACCAGTCCGCGCAACTTGCCGTAGTACTCACGCGCCTGTTCCATGTCACCGCGCTCGACAGCATGGATGGCCTGTGCTTGCCATTCGTAGCCGCGTTGAATGGTCAGCAAGCGGCGCAGTTCCACCAATGGATGATCGCTGTCATCCACGCGCAGGTTGGTGATGGTGTCGCGCTCCAGTGGGTCATCCGGGGCCGGGACGACTATCAAGGCAGCAGACTGCTTGCCGCGTGCGTCGCCTCCTGCATCCTCGCCTGCCTCCAAAGCCTGCATCAGCCGCTCGCTGAGATCGCCCCGCGCGGCTTTGAAGGCTTCGGCCATGGCTTCCCACACTTTGGGGCTGGCGAGCAAGTTGCCCTGTACGCTGAACCCCTCGCCGGTGACATGCCCGGCGTGGGCAACACAGCGGCTGCCAGTATGAACGGCCACGCTGCCTTTGCCGTCCACCATGGCCACCTGACGGGTGGCACTTTCAGGGTCGGCGATCACCAAGGCAGCGAGGGCTTGCTGGGCCGATTTGCCCGCCCGCATCAGCGCCAGCCCCAGCCGACCGTAAGATGTATCGGCGATGGCCTGTGTGGCTACTGCGCCCACGCCGCGTTCAGCCCAGGGCACCACTGCGCCGCAGGCGAAGTAGTGGCTCTGCACACCGATCCCCAACTGGCCGCTTTCAGGGTCGCGGGCAACGATGCTGTACGTGTGCGTCTGGTGCTTCATAGGCATCCACTCCCCGCAAGTGGAAGGGTTAACAGGCAGCCGTTCATGGGCTATTACGCTCAATCGTGGCATAAAGCGCCGCGCGGCGCAAGTGGATGCCTGATGGAGCAAGCCTCGCTACAAAGATCGCCGCTTTGCGACCTCACCCTGCCTTACTGCTCGCCGTCCTCCCTCTCCCGCAAGCGCCGTGACGAAGCAGGAAATGGAGGTGAGGTTTAATAGGCCCGTGCGAAGTAGGCGCGGCCCTGCGCAGGCCGACCGCAAACGGCGCATGTCTTGCCGGCAGGGAACCATTCCGTATTAAGGTCAAGCGGGAAGCAGCGTGAGGTAGCCTTGGTCTCTTCCTGAATGCGATCCTCGCACTCCGCCGTGCCGCAGTGCCACACCAGCGCCCAGCCGTCCTGCACAATGGCCTTTAGCTCCTCGTAGGAGTGGGCTTCGTGCAGGTTGGCATCGCGGAACTCGGTCGCCTGCCGCAGCAGGCTCTTCTGGATATCGTTCAGCGTCTGGCTGACAGCGGCGACTAGTTCGGCGCGGGGCACGACCTGCTTGCCCTCTTTGCCGGGCAGGTCGCGGCGGGCGAGCACCGCCGTACCCTTTTCCACATCGCGGGGGCCGACCTCAATGCGCAGCGGGACGCCGCGCAGTTCCCAATCGTTGAACTTAAAGCCGGGGGTCACATCGTCCCGGTCGTCGATGTGGGTGCGGATACCCATTGTGATCAGCGTGTCGCACAGGCCCAGGATGTACTCCATGACGGTGTGGCGTTCCTCTGCCGTCTTATAGATGGGGATAGCGACTGCCTGAATAGGGGCCAGGCGCGGCGGCAGGCGCAGGCCCTTATCATCGCCGTGTACCATGATGATGGCGCCGATCATGCGCGTGCTGACGCCCCAGGAGGTTGTCCAGCAGTACTGGAGCTGGTTGTGCTCATCGGTGTATTTGATGTCAAAAGTGCGGGCGAAGTTTTGTCCCAGATTATGCGAAGTGCCCGCCTGCAGCGCCCACTTATTGCCCATCATGGCCTCAATGGTGTAGGAGGCATCGGCCCCGGCAAACTTCTGCTGATTGCTCTTGCGCCCCTTGATGACCGGTATGGCCGCATCGTTGATGGCAAAATCGGCGTAGACGTCCAACATGCGCAGAGTTTCTTCCTGTGCCTCCTCGGCGGTAGCGTGGGCCGTGTGCCCTTCCTGCCAGAGGAACTCCAGCGTGCGCAGGAAGAGGCGCGTGCGCAGCTCCCAGCGCACTACGTTCGCCCACTGGTTGATCAGCAGCGGTAGGTCGCGGTGCGACTGTATCCATTGAGAGAAAGCGTGGCCGATCACCGTCTCGGAGGTGGGGCGTACCACCAGCGGCTCTTCCAGCTCCTTGCCGCCCCCGTGCGTCACGACGGCCAACTCCGGTGCAAAGCCCTCCAGATGCTCGGCCTCCTTTTGGATGAAGCTCATGGGGATAAAGAGCGGGAAGTAAGCGTTCTTATGACCGGTGGCTTTGAAGCGCCGGTCGAGACCGGCCTGAATGTTCTCCCATAACTCATAGCCGTAGGGCTTGATGATCATGCAGCCGCGCACGGGGGCATAGTCGGCAAGGTCAGCCTTGAGGACTACATCGTTGTACCAAGCGGCGAAGTCCACGCTTTTGGGTGTGACGCTCAGCGAGTGTTGAGATGCCATGCGGAATCTTCTCTCCTCCCAGCAGGGGCGTCTTCGTATGAAGGCAACGCGCCCAGGGGGGCGCGGCGTGCCATAAGTTTACCGCGTTAGGCGCAAGGGAGAAAGTCGCCGCAGATTTCTCACCGCCGTTGTGAGGGCGCGGTGAAACATAGTCATCTGCTTTGACCACCGTAGTGGATTAGAAGAGCGTTCATCCCTCCCTCCCAAACCGCCGCAAGAACTCCCCCCGTGACATCCACATCTCATGCCGCCGCAGGCGCAGCAGGTTCTTGCCGCGCAGGCTGGGCATGTTGTAGGCCCACATGATCCACCACGTATAAAAGTTCTCCCAAAACTCGCCGAAGCGCCGCAACGCGCCCGCATAGGGCAGTACGGTGAAACCCAAGCGCCGCACGAATCCGCCGCTGGCCGTCTCCCCGGGCAGGGGAATGAGCACTGTTGATCCCCCCACGGCCTGCACATCGGCGAAGCGCGGATCGCTGCGCAGCAGATCGGCGGCGGCCTGTAGAGAACGGACGAAGAGGCGATACGTGCGGGCCGCCCAAGCCACATCCGGCCCCTGCGGTGGGATGGGGGGAATATGCTCGTTCCACAGGTGCAGCAGCAGCACAGGTGCGCCGGCAGGGATGGTGCCGTCGGGCAGGGGCAGGGGATGGGAGGCACGTCCGAGTTGCAGCCGCAGTAGGCAGTCAGCGTCGTTGCTGAACTCAAACACCCCGTAGCTGCGGCGCAGAAATCCATCAAAAGCACGGATGAGCGCCCGCATGGCTTACCGCCCACCCATCAGCGCGATGCCGATCACCATGAGGATCGTCCCCAGCCAGCGCACCGGCGGGATCGGCTCGTGGAACAGCAGCAGCGCTGCCACCACTTGCACGCCGAAGATCGCCAGCGCTGTTGTGATGGGGAAAGCCACATGCAGCGGGATGTAGCGCAGCAGTGCTGTGAGTGTCAGCACGGTGATCAGCCCGGCAAGGTTGCCTATTACCTGCCAGAACAGGAAGCCGCGCCAGCTTGTGCTGGTCGCCGAGACTTTGAAGCTGGCGTTGGCCACAATGTTGAAGGCCATGTTGGCTGCGATGAGGACAACAGTGAGGGTCGGGCTGGCCTGCGGCAGGACGAAAGCATCGGACGGGGATTTCGCGTAGGACATAACAGGACTCCTGTCCGGATCGTAGATTTCGGGAGATGGGCGGAGACCGCCCATATTCTACAACACTCATCTGCGCGGATGGGAGCATGCGGTGGAGAGGATAAAGGGGAAGTTGTCGGAGAAAAGCGGGCCTCGTGTGCTATAATGCCCATGTGAATCCAGCGCTTTTTCTTCGGAGGCAGGATGTCCGCCATACGCCCCATCCACGCGCTGCTGGGGGTACTGCTCCTCGTCGCTGCTCTGCTTGTGCCTCTCTCAGTGGCGGCGCAGGGAAGGGTCGCCATCGAGACGCTCACCGTTGCCATCTGGCCGGAGTTTGACCGGCCTGCGGCACTAGTCTTCTACAAAGGGATAGTAGCCGAGGGCACAAGCCTGCCGGTGCGCTTGCGCTTCATCATTCCCTCCGGCGCGGCGGTGCACGCAGTGGCCTATCAGCTCCCCGATGGCCAACTGGTCAACGCTTCCTTCTCCATTGTGGGCAGCACGCTGACGGTGACCTCGCCCAACGGCACGTTCCACGTGGAGTTTTACGACCCTGCGCTGGCATGGGAGGGCGATGAGCGACGCTATGCGCTGGAATGGGTGAGCGAGTACGATGTGGGCAACCTGATCTGGGAGGTGCAGCAGCCTGCTGAGGCCAGCAACTTGAGCCTCACCCCCGGCGAAAGCACGCTGACGGTGGACGCCTTCGGGCTGCCGCTGTATCGCATCAGCGCCGGGCCGGTGCTGGCCGGGGAGTCTGCGCGCATTGAGGTGCGCTATACGCGCCCCACGACAGCCCTCACCGTTGAGCTGTTGCAGGCGGCAGAGATGACCGTTCCCACACGACGAGGTGTGTCCAACACGGCCTTTCTGATCGCAGTAGGGGCGATTGTCGCAGCGCTGGCTGCCGTGGCAGGGTATTTCTACGCCGGACGTAAGCAGCTTGCGGCAAAGCCCACGCCTGCCAAGGAAACGGCCCTGCCCGCTGAAGAGACGCCACTTTCGGCGCGTGAGCTCGAGGTCCTAAAGTTGCTGGCCGAAGGGCTGGGAAACCGCGAGATCGGGGCGCGGCTGGGCATCAGCCCCAAAACAGTGGCCCGTCACCGCGAGAATCTGATGGCCAAGCTGGACTTGCACAGCCGCACCGAACTGGTGAAGTACGCCATCCGCATCGGGTTGATCGATCTGGATGCGGAGCGCTGAAACGCTGCGGAAACTTGACAAACGCTCATCTGTTCGCTATAGTCACTATGCACTGCGGGGTGGAGCAGTGGCAGCTCGTCGGGCTCATAACCCGAAGGTCGCCGGTTCGAGTCCGGCCCCCGCGACTGAGCAAAAAGGGAGCGCCTGCAAAGGCGCTCCCTTTTTT
>DAOTYL010000102.1:0-1851 GCA_034434955.1 Anaerolineae bacterium
GTGCGCACGCCGTAGACCACATCATGCAGAGGCTTGCGGTTGCGGTTGAGATAGCGCACAAAGGAAGCGATGCCTCCCTCAAAGTAGAAGGACATCTCGCGGGGGAAAGGCTCGGTTCGTTCATCGCGCAGGTGAATGGTCACCCCGCGCGTGACGAAGGCCATCTCACGGAAGCGGTTGACCAGCATCTCAAAGCGGAATGACGTGTCGGGGAAGATGGTGGGATCAGGCCAGAAGGTGGTGATCGTGCCTGTCGTCCCATCGGACTTGCCGATGCGTTCCACTTCGGTGATCGGCTCGCCCTGCTTGTAGCGTTGGCGGTAGACGTAGCCATCGTCGGACTTGACGATCACCTCACAGCCGCGCGACAGCGCATTGACCGCTGTCACGCCCACACCGTGCAGTCCGCCCGATACCTTGTAGCCGCCCCCTCCAAACTTGCCGCCCGCGTGGAGCTCGGTCATTACCAGTTGCAGGGTTGAAATCCCCTCGGTGGGATGGATACCTACCGGAATGCCGCGTCCGTTGTCCTCCACCGTGACGCCGCCATCCTTGCGCAACGTGACGTGGATGGTGTCGCAGAAGCCGGCCAGCGCCTCATCAATAGAGTTGTCCACCACTTCATAGACCAGATGATGCAGCGCTTTGAGGTCCGTACCGCCCACGTACATGCCCGGACGTCGGCGCACGGCCTGTATGCCGTCCAGATGGACGATAGTCGTCTCGTCGTATTTGACGCCGTTGAGTTGTTGCTTACGCGCCATGCTGTTTTCTCGTCCCCTCACACAAAAACGGCTTGTTTGATTACCCGTGCGATGTACGCCGTCGCTCTAGCTCCATCAGCAACTGAGTGCGCATCTCGTGCCAGTAGCGGTAGCGATCCTTGAAGAAGACAAAAGAGGCTGCGATAAGGGCCGTGCTGACAAAGGCATGCCCTACGATGCCCACTGGCACCAACCATGTGCCCGCAGGGGCCAACCCCCAGATGCGCGTCAGCGCCACATAGATCACCACGATGAGGAGCATAAGCAGGAACGTAGGAGTGACGTTCCACTGCACCACGCGGACGCTGTCCCACAGCGCCCCCGGCAGACTACGGTCACGCATGAAGAGGCTATGGACGGTGAAGACCATGAACAGCGCGATCCATAGCGCAAGTAGCCGCCCCGCCCAGTCGGCCAGAAAGGCCAGAAAGCCGCTCAGCGGGGAGACGCCAAGCGTGAGAAGGGCGAAAGGCAAATAGATCACCAGTAGCATGATCGGCAGCACAAGGGCGAATATCCCCAGCCATAGGACTTGAACCGGCAGCCGCGCTAGTGTGCGCTTCAGCGCGATGTACCCTTCCTTCACCTGCTGAGCGATCAGGCTGATGTAGAGGCTCAACAGCACCAACCCCACAAGCAAGGAGGCGAGCCTGATCCCTACCATTTGGAGGAGAGTCCGCACCTCCCACACAGGCGGTGTGCATTCGAAGGGCAGGGATGCGGCCTCATGTCCGGCCAACAGTACCGGAATGCCGCTCAAAGGGAAGTATTGGGTAGCCCTGCCACCCAGCGCATCTGCCAATGCCTCCGCCAGAGCGGGCCACTGCTCTGCCATCTCCGGGTTCATTTCAACCACAAAGGGCTGCCATAAGTCTGTGTAGTAGGTATCGATCAGGCTGTCGATCACTGGTGCAAAGGAGACGCGCGGTCCCAACCACAGGCATAGATCGAGCAGCAGCGGCACGAGTACCAGAATCAGCCGCTCGCCGACCGTCTCAAATCCTTGTGCAAGCGCTTCGATGACCCCTACCGGAGGTGCAGGTGCGTTGATTCCTTCTGCGGCCATAATGCCTTAATTTTACCATGA
>DAOTYL010000103.1:0-2381 GCA_034434955.1 Anaerolineae bacterium
TACACACCGACGCGACAAAAGGGAACATCCGCGAAAGCCTCAACGCCCTGCTGGAGGAGCTAGACGGGCGGCAATACTACCCTCATCTGCACCATGAGGAAGTGTGCTTTCGAGATGCGCAGGGGCGCCCCCTGCCGGACGTCATCACACCTGACGATATGCAGGCGGTCTTCCGCACCACTTTTGAGACCCTCAAGCGGGTTAAGCAAGAGGGGCACATTGTCCATCTTTCGGCGGCAGGCGGACGCAAGGCCATGTCCAGCTACGCACTGCTCTCGGCACAGTTCCTCTTTGACGAGCACGACCACTTCTGGAACCTGTGGTCGGCGCCGGCATTGCTCGCCGAGCGGCGGATGCACGCCCGTCCCGGCGAGGCGGTCCTGATCCGCTTGCCCATCCCGCCGTGGCACATCGGCTTGCTGGAAAAGGAGGCCTTTGTCCAGAGCCTGACTCCCACGCTGGCCGAGGTGCTGGAACTGGTCGCACGGGGGAAGAGCAACCGAGAGATTGCGGAAAAACGGGTCACCGGTGAAGGCACGGTGCGCACTCAGGTGGAGGACCTACGCGCACGCCTGCGGGAGCGGATGGGATATGAGGGGAAGGTTGATCGCTACACCATCATCCGCGAGTTCAGCCCTTACTTTGAGCTCTTGGACGCGTTGGGCTATCCTACGCGCTATGGGCAGGAAGGGAATCCGTAATTGTGCAGATGACAAGGATACCATAACGTTGTAACCTTTGATGAGCGCAGGGGCGATCAGGAGGTGATTCCCCATGACAAATAAACCGGTCTGTGTGATTTCCACCGTGGGGCAGAGTGTATTCCTCAATGCGGCGGAGCCGCTACGCAAAGACTTCAACGAGTTTCGCCGCCGTAGTGATGTAGAACTGAAGCCTATACTAGAAAAGGAAGCGTTTGACGGGCATGATCTTTACGAGAACATGCTCGCCTATCTGAGAGCGCTGCGAGCGCCAAACCTTCGAGGAGCGAGCGCTGAGTTGAATAGTCTAGACCGTATCTTGGAGGGCAGGACGCTTACAAGAGCGGATCAGCTGCATTTCCTCGCCTCGGATACGCCGGACGGAGTACTTGCGGCGCGGGTGATCGCTGATTTCTGTCGTGAGCACTTCGGTCTGAAGGAAAGAGAACAGGTAACCTTGCACCATATCACAGGTCTTCAGGTTAGCGATGGCACGCGCTTCCGACGGGAAGGCTTGCGCTCACTGATAGATTGTCTCTACAAGATTCTAAAGAAAGCGCCAGCTGGCACGTATACCCGCATCTTGAATCCCACGGGCGGCTTCAAGGGTGTCGTCCCTTATCTGACGGTTGTAGGAATGCTGGAAAACGTGCAGGTTAGCTACATCTACGAACAGTCCTCCGCACTGCTGACGCTGGCAGGGTTGCCGGTTACACTGGACTACGAACGATTGCGGCCCGCCTATAAGGCCCTTGATGAGTGCAGCCGCCGTAATCTCCTCTCAGCAGATGAGCTAAAGGACTTACTAGGGCTGGCAGAGGGACAAGCAGTCGGCGAACATCCAGCATGGCCGTTGTTCGAGCGCGTAGATATCGACGGGCAGCCTACTTACGCGTTGAATGGCCTGGGCCAAATCGTGTATCAACATCTGAAGGACTATCAGCGCCCCAAAGTGTACCTCTCGCGGCAGGCGGATGAGCGTTATAGCAAATTGGATAAGACGGAGCAGGAGCGTTTCGCTGCGCATTTTGAGGCTCTGCGCGATCCGACTCGTAGGAAGGGAAAGCGGCATGGTAAGAAAGGCGAGGCAATAATTTACAAACCGGGCAACGTGGCCGAACGCCTCTTCTATTTTGAGCTAGAGGATGGCGATGTTTTGGTAGCCGAACTGGCCTCACATGCCGACCGTTCGTACGAGGAGATGCCTGACCTCAAGCGCAGAGACTACGCGCCCCATCGCCGCTGGGAAGGGGAATAACCTACCATGATCCTCCTCAACTTCGCCCACCCTCTCACCGAAGAGCAACTCAACCAGATCGCGGCCCTGATAGGAGAACCTGTTGCCGAGGTCATCGAGGTGCCCAGTCAGATTGACCCTCAGGAGCCGCTCATCCCACAGGTGGTGGCCATGGTGGATCGCTTGGGCATCGATCCACGCCGCTGGCAGAGCGAGACGTGGCTTGTCAATCCTCCTTCTCTGAACTTCAGCACCGCGGTGCTCCTCGCCGAGCTGCACGTACGCTTGGGCTATTTCCCCCCTTGCCTGCGCGTAAGGCCGGTGAAGGATGCCCTTGTGCCACGCTTTGAGGTGGCCGAGATTCTCAACCTCAACCAACTGCGCGAGGAAGCCCGCGCCCGCCGCGGCGGGGCCTTATGACAGATGGAGGAACAAGGGAAGAC
>DAOTYL010000104.1:0-11219 GCA_034434955.1 Anaerolineae bacterium
GCCAACGTTGAGACGCTGCGTGCGCGAGGCGTGTACTTCGCCGGGCCGACGATCGGGCGCATGGCCTCCGGTTTGGAGGGGCTGGGGCGCATGGTTGAGCCGGAGGAGATCATCGGCCACTGCCGCTATGTGCTGGGGAAGAACGGCCCCTTGCGCGGGCGGCGCGTCGTGGTGACAGCTGGCCCCACCCGCGAGGCGCTCGATCCGGTGCGTTTTCTCTCCAACCGCTCGTCGGGGCGGCAGGGTTTCGCCATCGCTCAGGCGGCAGTGGATGCAGGCGCCGATGTGACGCTGATCGCCGGGCCGGTTAGCTTGCCTGCCCCTGTGGGGGTGCAGGTGGTGTGGACGACCAGCGCCCATGAGATGGAGCAAGCCGTGTTGGCCCACGCCGTCGGCGAAGAACCTGCCGATGTGCTGATCATGGCCGCTGCGGTGGCCGACTTCCGTCCGGTGCAAACCTCGGAACACAAGATCAAGAAGGGCGACGCGGATGAGCCTTTGCGCCTTGAACTTATGCCTACGCCGGACATCCTGATGAGCGTCGCTGCGCAGCCCCGCCGCCCCCGTGTGGTGGTGGGATTCGCCGCCGAGTCGCACGATCTCATCGCCAATGCGCAGGAGAAGCTGGCCCGCAAGCGGCTTGACCTTATCGTGGCCAATGACATTACTGCCGCCGACGCCGGATTTGAGGTGGAGACCAACCGTGTGCACTTCGTGACGGTGGAAGGTGTTGAGTCGCTGCCCTTGATGAGCAAAGAGGCGGTTGCCGTGCGGCTCATGGAGTGGATCATCAGGCGGCTGGGTGCAGCGTGAGGTCGGCACAAGGGGTTTTAGGTGGAGAAGATAAAGGACGTGCCCCGTTATCTTTTTGACATTTCAGGCTCTTCTGCATATCATAGTCATAACCCTCCCAGGCACGCCGCGAAGACGTCCTCGCTTCCGGAGCCTGGGGATGAAAGTGTTGGATCCATCTCGTAGTGGAAAGGAGGAGCCACGGAGGGGATTCACAGTTTAGTCCTTCACCATTTCTCTAGCGCGTTCGCATACTTTGTCTTGAAGGGAAGAAGGAGAAGAAAGGATGCCTAAAAACAAGAAGTGGCTGGCGCTCTTGGTGTTTGCCGTCGCAGCGCTGGTGATGAGCGCCTGCGCCCCGGCGACGCCGGAGCAAGTCGTTGTCACGGTGGAAGTGCCGGGTGAGGAGCAGGTGATTGTCGTCACGGCGACCCCGGCCCCTGAAGCTGCTCCCGGCGCCAAGGAGTACGATCCGGAAGGCGTCTATCGTGTAGGCGTCTTCGAGGACGTGACCACCCTGAACTACTGGGCGGCCAACGGCCCCGACAACACGGTGTGGAATAGCTACATGTTGCCGCCGCGCCTGGCGCTCTATGGCCTCTCCGACCGCACTTTCCAGTTCGTCCCCGGCATTGCGGCCGCGATGCCTGAGCCTTTGGTGCAGGAAGGCGATTTCTGGGTGGCCACGATCCCCTTGCGCCAGGACGTCTTCTGGAGCGATGGGACGCCGGTGACCGCCAAGGACTTTGCCTTCACGGCCAACACGGCCCTCAAGTTCGGGTTGATCGCCGGCAACTGGGGCGCTTGGTATGATGGTAGCTTCCTTGACCGTGTAGAGGCAGTTGACGATTACACCGTCAAGATCTACTACCACACCAAGCCCGGCCTAGCCCGTCATGAGTACGGCACGCTGCAGGCCCCCATCCTCGCTGCCCACTTCTGGGAGCCGCTGGTGGCTGAGGCTGCTGCGCCGATCGATGCCCTGGGGCCGGAGCCGAGCGAAGAGGAGCTGACGGCTGCCCAGACCGAGGCGCAGGACAACCTGTTCGCCATCGACCCGACGGGTGAGCCGCTGGCCGGCACCTTCCTGTTCAAGGTGTGGGAGCCGGGTGCCTTCCTTGAGGACCCCGCCAACCCCAACTTCGCCGATAAGGGCGTGACGGTCATCCAGTACGCCAACGGCGCCTATCAGGAGCTGTGGCCGGACGGCACCGAGAAGTTCTCCTTCTACGGTGAGGCGACCGGTGACATCGCCGCGCAGTTTGAGGTTGGCCCGCATGTGGCCTCCGCCGTGTTCACCATCTACGGCTCGCAGGATGCGGCTCTGCTGGCCCTGCAGGCGGGTGAGATTGACTTCGTGCTGAACCCGCTGGGTCTGCAGCGCGGTCTGCTGGAGCAAGTGCAGGGCAACCCCAACATCACGGTGATTGAGAACTCCGTCAACGGCTTCCGTTACATGGCCTTCAACTGCCGCCGTGCGCCGATGAGCGATGTCAACTTCCGTCAGGCGGTTGCCATCCTCATCGACAAGGAGTTCGTCACCGGCACGGTCCTGCAGGGCATTGCCTTCCCGCTCTACACCTTCGTGCCGGCGGGCAACGCCTTCTGGTACTTTGATGACGTTCCGAAGCTGGGCCAGGGCCTGACCCGCGAGGAGCGCATCAACCAGGCGGTGGCGCTGCTTGAAGGTGCGGGCTACAAGTGGGAGAACGATCAGAAGCCGGTGTGGGATGCTGGCAACCGTCAGGTCGTCCCGGGCGGCCGCCTGATCATGCCCGATGGCAAGCCCGTCCCCGAGCTGCAGCTGTGGGCGCCGAGCGCGGGCTATGACCCACTGCGCTCCACGTTCGCCATCTGGATTGAGACGTGGCTGCGCGAGTTCGGCATCCCCGTGACGGCGAACCTGGCAGGCTTCAACGTGCTGGTGCCGCGCATCTTCAGCGAGCAGGACTTTGACATGTACATCCTCGGCTGGAGCCTGGGCCTCTTCCCCGACTACCTGCGCGACTTCTTCCACAGCGAGCAGGCCGTGCTGGACGGCAACAACGCGGCAGGCTACATCAACCCCGAGTTTGACGCTCTGGCCGACCAGCTGCTGACCTGCGATGCTCTTGACACCTGCAAGGAAATCGCCAATCAGGTCCAGCTCATGCTGGCCACCGAGGTGCCGTACGTCCTGCTGTTTGACACCGGCATTGTGGAGGCCTACAACAGCGCCAACATCGAGTTCCCCTACACCCAGACGCTGAGCGGCCTGCAGTTCGGTGGGCACTCGGCCAAGAACTACGTCCGGGTGTACAAGAAGTAGTGCCGACCTTGTCGGTGGATAGACGCATCCAGTGGGAGGGTAAGGGGGCATCCCTTGCCCTCCCCACTTTGATTGAGGGTGAGTAAAGGAGAAACTCCCCTTTTGGCCTGCACCCAAATTGGGTAAAATCCGATGCACATAAGAGTGCTCCTTGCAACACCGATCTGCCTGCGCCGCAGGCAGGGGGAGGTGAACTTTCCATGAGGCGCTATCTCGTGGCGCGTTTGGCGCAAAATGTGCTGACCTACTTTTTGTTCCTCACGATGGTTTTCTTCTTGCTCGATGCCCAGCCCGGTGACTTTGGCAACTCCTATATCAACGATCCAAGGTTGACCGCCGAACAGCGTGCCTTGTTGCGCGCCCGCCTGGGCCTTGATAAACCCGTCTATGAGCGCTATCTGATCTGGATGTCCAACTTCCTGCAGGGCGAGTTCGGCGTTTCCTTCTCGAACTTTCCACGTCCCGTGCTGGATGTGATCGCAGAGCGTGCGCCGCGCACCATCATCCTCTTTCTCACGGCCACCATCTGTTCGTTTTACTTCGGCTTCATGGCCGGGAAAGTGCTGGCTTGGAAACGCGGTGGATGGTTAGAGTACATCGCCACGGTGGGGGGTGTAGGCCTCTATACGGTCTTCACCCCTTGGTTTGGGCTGATGATGATCCTGCTCTTCGCCTACACGCTAGGGGTCTTCCCCATCGGCAAGTTCATTGATCCCGTGCTATGGCGGGGAGCCTCGGAGCCTATCACGGCCAACTTTATCTTCCTGCGCCTCCTGATCACCGGTTTTGTCGGCGGCGCGCTCCTGCTGGGCTGGTTGCTCTACGTGCGGCGTCTGGACCCCATCCGCCGCAGACGGCTGCGCAGCGTGGGGGTGATCGTCATCCTGCTCCTCATCGTGGTTGCCTGGCTGGTATACTCCTATGTGATCGCCGATCAGGCCGGCTGGTGGCAGCAAGCGCGTCCCGCAGGGCCGCTGGCGATGCTGAGCTACCTGTTCACGCGCGGGGCCATCCGCTATGCGGCGGACATCCTCTGGCATCTGGTGTTGCCCGTCACGACATTGACGCTGATCAGCTTCGCCGGGCAGATGCTGTTGACCCGCAACAGCATGTTGGAGACCCTGCGCGAGGACTATATCCTCACGGCGCGAGCTAAAGGCCTGCCGGAAAGGGTGGTGCGCGACAAACATGCAGCACGCAACGCCATGCTGCCGGTGCTCACCGCCTTTATTCTCAGCCTGGCCTTCGTGTTGGATGGCGGTGTGATCACCGAGACCATCTTCTCTTGGCCGGGCATGGGGCTGACCCTGCTCACCGCTGCTCAGACCGAGGATATCCCTATGGCCGTGGGAGCGTTGGTGTTCACGGGCGCAATGGCGTTGACAGCCCACCTTGTGGCCGATGTCTTATACGCCTACCTTGACCCGCGCATCCGCTATGCCTAGCCGGGTCAGTTGATGGAGGACCATCATGGCTGAAAAGTCCGATATTGTGAGCGGGGCAACGGCAGGGACGGCGGCTGGCGTCGTCCGGCACACAGAACTTGATCTGTGGAAAATCCGCCTGCAGCTCACATGGCGAGAATTCAAGCAGAATGTCGCTCTCTTCGCCGAGAACAAGATCGGTTTGCTCGGTGTGGCCATTATCGTGCTGTTTGCGCTGATGGCGGTTGCCCACCCTATCTTGATCGCTACCCGCGTGTGGGACCCCAATATCTACGATCCCATCGTGGGCTATGACTTTACGCAGGTTCAGCAGCCTGCACCGCCCTCCGCTGCACACCTGTTGGGCACCGACCCCTTAGGGCGCGATGTACTGAGCCAACTTATGTACAGTGCAGCCTCGGAGTTTGCCTTAGGGGTGACGGCAGCCCTTGTGACCGTCATCGTGGCGACGACGGTGGGCGCAGTGGCAGCCTACTATGGCGGCATACTGGATTCGATCCTTATGCGCCTCGCCGACCTGATCATCATGACGCCGTTTGTGACCATCCTCATTGTGCTCTCGGCGATGTTCGATGTGAAGATGATCCACCTGGCGATCATCATCGGCCTCCTCTCCGGCTTCGGCGGGGATGCGATCATCATCAAGTCGCAGGCGCTGACGATCAAGGTACGCACTTACATCGAAGCGGCGCGTGTCGCCGGTGGTGGGGATGCACATATCATCCTGCGGCATATTGTCCCCAACCTGCTTCCCCTCTCCTTCTTGTACATGATGTTTACCGTCACAAGCGCCATCTTCTCCGAAGCGGTGCTCTCGTTCTTCGGCCTGATCAACATCCGCATGTCGTGGGGGCTGATGATCCACACCACCAGCACCGCCGGCTACCTGATGGACCTTAAGCGTTGGTGGCTGGTCTTCCCGGCCAGCCTCTCCATCACCGCCCTGTGTGCCGCTTTCTATCTGGTGGGTCGCGCGCTTGATGAGGTGGTCAACCCCAGGCTGCGCAAACGCTGATGGCGGCAAGCTTGTAAGAGTAACGATAAGGGAGACTCGGACGTGGCAAAGCCTCTCCTGACAGTTGAAAACCTAACCATGTACTACTCCACCCGCGCCGGTGACGTCAAAGCGGTGGATGATGTCTCATTTGTGCTGGCCGAGGGCGACTCGCTGGGGCTGGTGGGGGAATCCGGCTGCGGCAAGACTTCCGTCGCCCTGGCGTTGCTCCGCCTGCTGCCTGACAACGCCAAAATCCTCAGCGGGCATGTGTGGATGGACGGCACCGACCTGCTGGCGATCTCGGAGGAGGAGATGCGCAAGTTCCGCTGGAAGCGCATCTCCATGGTCTTCCAAGCCGCCATGAACTCGCTCAATCCGGTGTACCGCGTGGGTGATCAGATCATCGAGGCACTGGAACTACACATCGGCGTGATGACCAACGAGCAGTCGCGCGCCCGTGTGGCTGAGCTATTTGAGCTTGTGGGGCTGGACCCCGTGATGATGGATCGTTATCCGCACGAGTTCAGCGGTGGGATGCGTCAGCGGGCTGTGATCGCCATGGCGCTTTCCTGCAACCCCGACTTGATCATCGCCGATGAGCCGACCACGGCTCTGGATGTGATCGTGCAAGACCGCGTGCTGCGCCAACTGGAGCAGGTTCAGGCCAAGCTGGGCATGAGCATGATCTACATCTCGCACGACATCGCGGTCATCGCCGAGGTGAGCAACCGCATCGGCGTGATGTATGCGGGGCAAATGGTGGAGATGGCTTCCTCCATTGAGATTTTCGAGCGCCCGCTCCATCCCTATACCTACGCACTGATGGGGTCTTTCCCTAGTATCAAGGGCAAGAAGCAGAAGCTAGAACCGCTGCCCGGCGAACCCCCCGACCTGATCAACCCGCCTACGGGCTGCCGCTTCCATCCGCGCTGCTGGCGGGCGACGGAGATTTGCGCTCAGGAGAAGCCGGAGTTCCGCGACTACGGCAACGACCACTGGGCAGCATGTTGGCATCCGCTTGAACATCCCCTCCAACTACAAGAATTGGAAGCGTGATCATGAGCGAAGCAAGGAACGAACCACTTGTCAAAGTCGAGGGCTTAAAGAAGTACTTCCCCGTGACTTCTGGCCTGTTCTCCGCCGTCAAGGGGTATATCCATGCGGTGGACGGCATTGATTTTGAGATCATGCCCGGCAGGAGCCTCGGCTTGGTCGGGGAGTCGGGGTGCGGCAAGACAACGACTGGCAAGCTCATGGTGCGGCTGCTCGACCCTACCGAGGGGCGCATCCTGTTGAGGACGAGAGAAGGCACCCTGGAGGACATCGCGCACCGCAAGGGTGCAAGCCTCAAGGCCTTCCGTCGCCGCGTGCAGATGATCTTTCAGGACCCTTACGAGTCGCTCAACCCACGCCGCACCATCTTTGATACCATCGTTGAGCCGCTGGCCGTGCAGGGCATCGGCACGCTGGCCGAGCGTCAGGAAAAGGTGGCTGAGCTGCTCAACGTCGTGGGGTTGATCCCCGCCGAGCAGTTCATGTTCCGCTTCCCGCATGAGCTCTCCGGCGGCCAGCGCCAGCGTGTGGCTATCGCCCGTGCGCTGATCGTCGGCCCCCAGTTCATCGTGGCCGACGAGCCAACCTCTATGCTGGACGTGTCCATCCGCATCGGTGTAATGCAACTGATGGCCGATCTTGCCCACCGTTACGGGGTGAGCTACCTGTACATCACCCATGATTTGGCCGTTGCACGCTACATGTGCCAAGAAGTGGCCGTCATGTATCTGGGCAAGATGGTGGAAAAAGCCGAGACCGAAGAGCTGCTCCGCAACCCGCTGCATCCTTACACCAAGGCGCTGCTGGCAGCCACTCCTGTGCCCGATCCGCGTCTGCGGCGCGATGAGATTCGCATCAAGGGCGGCATCAGCAAGCCCATCAATCCCCCGCCGATCTGCCGCTTCTACGAGCGCTGTCCCATCGCCGATGATTTCTGCCGCAACAACCCCCATCCGCCCCTTGAGGATAAGGGGGGCGGCCACTATGCAGCCTGCTACAAGGTGTAACATGGAGCAAGGTTGAAACCGAGAGGGCCTGCGTTTCGCAACGAGGCCCTCTTTCCGTCTATAATCGCCGCGGGAGAATGACAGTGTCCCTGCTCATGTCAGAACGGCTCACACAGACGCTCCAGGCCGCCCTCGACTTGAAGCTCACCCCCGCCCAGCTGCGAGCGTTTGAGATTTACACCGAGGAACTGCTGGCTTGGAATGCACGCATTAACCTGACTGCCATCACCGAACCGGAGGACATTGCCACGCGCCACTTCGCCGATTCGCTCTCCTGCTTGCCGATCATCAGGCCTCGCCCGCCTGGGCTGCGCGTGGTGGATGTAGGCACCGGCGCGGGATTCCCCGGCCTGCCGCTCAAGATCGTCTGCCCCACCATCCGCCTGACGCTGATAGAGGCCACCGGCAAGAAAGTCGCCTTCCTGCACCACATTGTTGCTACGCTAGGGCTGGAGGATGTCACCGTGCTCCACGCACGCGCCGAAGAGGTGGGCCAGATGCCCGATCACCGCGAGCGCTACGACTGGGTGCTGGCGCGTGCTGTCGCTGGAATGCGCACGCTGGTGGAGTATCTCTTGCCGCTGTGCCGCATCGGGGGACATTGCCTGGCGTGGAAAGGGGAGAGCGCTCTGCAGGAAGTCAGCGAAGCCCAGCAAGCCCTCTCTCTGTTGGGGGGGCAAGTTGTGCAGCTTACCCCTGTTGAGCTACCTATGGTCGCCGAGACCCACTATCTGGTTGACATAGTCAAGGTGGCTGCCACACCGCCGAAGTACCCTCGCCGCCCGGGAATGCCCGCCAAGCGCCCGTTGTAGGGAGGAGCGACCCGGATTCAAGCGCCCCGTGCGGGGTCGCTGCCGTTCACAGCGCGAATGGTGCCGGCATGCACACGCCAGTGCACGGCGTTCGCCAAAAGCGGATCGGCTACCAACTCCGGCTCGGCGCTGGTCACCAGCACTTGCTCCACTTGGCCGATGCGCTTCAGCAGGTAGGCGCGCCGTTGGGGGTCGAGTTCTGCGGCTACCTCGTCTAACAGCAAGATGGGCGATTCGTGAGTTTGGGCCTCCATCCAGTCCAATTCGGCCAGCTTGAGCGCTAGCACGGCGGTGCGGTTCTGCCCCCGTGAGCCGTACAGCCCGATGTCGCGCCCATTGACGAAGAAGCGCAGTTCATCGCGCTGCGGGCCGATGGTCGTCATCCCACGTGCGATGTCTTCGCGGTAGCATTCGCGCAGCGCCGTGCGGAAGCGTTCCGCAATCTCCGCCGGAGGGAGCTCCGGCAGCGCCGAAGCACCCAGATCGCCCACGCCGAAGCTCATCTGCCCCTGTGGGGCCGGCGTGGCATCAAAGCCGGGTTCATAGCGCAGGCGCAAGTGCTCTTGTGCGCCGCTCAGGTCGCTGTGGATGCGCTGGGCACGGCGCTCCAGCTCGCGCACCAGGCGGTAGCGTCCGGCGACAAGCGCTGCGCCACTGGTTGCCAGCTTCTCATCCCAGAAGGCAAGCTGCGAGAGGTCAGGGCGCTGGCCGCGCTGTTGCTGTTCCTGAAACTGCCGCAGCAAAGCGTTGCGCTGAACCAGCGCCTTCTCGTACAGGCTGAGGGCGCGGCAGTACTCCGGGTCGGTTTGGCATAAGGTGATGTTCAAGTAGCGGCGGCGGTTGAGGGGCGGCCCTTCGATCAGCGCCAGGTCCTGCGGCAGGAACAATACTACCTGCATATGACCCAGCAGGTCCATCACGCGCCGCTCCAACCCGTTAATGCGAATCTGCTTCTTCAGGCGCGTGGTGTGCCCGTTGGTTTCGCAAGCCAACGTGACCTCGATGCGGCGCAGGCCGGCCCGCGCCTGTACTTCGGCCACCAGCCGCGCATAGGGCAACGGCTCTTCCTGCGCCAGCCAGTTGATGAGTTGGCGGTCGGACGTTGCGTAGGGCGAGTGCGAGGTCGCCAGGTAGTAGATGGCTTCCAGTAGGCTGGTCTTGCCCTGCGCGTTGTCGCCGTGCAGCACGATCATGCCCTCCGGAAACGGCATTTCCAGCCGGGCGTAGTTGCGGAAATTGGTGAGGGAGAGATGCGTGACACGCATGCACGTGCGCTCCGCGCGGCTTAAGTGTTTCAACTCCCGATTGTATCACAGCGGGACGATAAAACTACACAGAGGGGCGCGGTTGCTACGCCCCCTGTGTAGCCGATCAGTAGCCTGTCTCCATATCGATCAGGCCCTTTTCCTTCGCCATGTACAGCGCCCAGCGATAGTAGTACACCGAGACGATGACCAGCACCAGCGCGAACCCCGCCAGGATGCCCATCAACTGCAGGTTTGAGAGGTGGGCCAGCGTAGGGAAGCCCGATGTCGCCGCACCGAGCAGCGCCCGCCGCGCCAGTTCTAGCCAATAGGTGATCGGCAGGGCGAAGCCGATCCAGCGCAACCATACCGGCAGGGTCTCCAGAGGGAAGATCGCACCGGTGAAGAGATACAACCCTCCGGCAAATGCCTCGCCCAGCGACCAGAAGTGGCGGGCCATCATCATGGTCGTTGCGCCCATGATGAGACCCATGCTGGCCAGCGCCACCACGCCCAGCGCCGTGCTGGCCAGCAACAGCGGCCAGTTGATCGTCGCCAGGCCAACCGGCAGTTTGAAGGCCAGAACGCCAAAGGCAATGGTGATGATCACCGAGATGCTGCCGATGATCAGCCGTGCCACCCCGCGCCCCATCAGATAGGAGTAGTGATCGATGGGGCTGGTGTGGAGCTGCTTGCTGGTGCGGTAGTGCTCGCGATCGTCGATCACCGTCCAGCTCACCCCGCTGATCACCATGCCTACCAGAATGTACAGCGCGTTGCCGAGGTAGATGTAGGCGAAGATCGGTCGATCGGTCGCGCCGTTGGTGATGATGCTGTACATCACCACCAAAATCAGCACGGATGAAACGGGGCGTGCCACCGAGTAGATGGCGAATAGGAAGGGGTCAGCCCAGTTAGACTCGATCTGCCAACCCAGCCATGCCGCCGTGATGAAGGAGCGCAATGCATTGTTACGGCGCACAAAGGGGATATCTAAGATGCGTCCGGTAAGTATCACCCTGTCCTCCTAGCGGCGCCGCTCGATCAACCGCCCTTCGCGGCGTCCGATCTCTTCCAGCTTGCGCAACATGAAGTACGCGCCGGTGATGAAGATCACCGCCAACGCGGCCAGCACGCCTATCTCGACGGGAACAGGCAGAAAGCCCATTGCTACGCCTTGGGCAAACAGGAGCTGTCGCATGGCATCCATCCCCAAGGTGAGCGGGATAACCGAGGCGAAGGTCGCCACCCAGAAGCCCATCGACCTTACCGGAAAGTAGAACCCGGAGGCCAGATAGATCGGCTCCTGCAGAAGGTTGGAAAGGTGCCACGCTTCGCGTCCGCTGGCGAGAAAAACCGAGGCAAACATCATGCCCATGCCGTACAGCGCCGTCATCGTCACGGCGAAGACCAGCACCAACAGCAACAGGCTACCCGTCTCGTAAGTCACACCGAAGATCAGCGAGCCGATGATGAGGATCGCCGCTGCCCGCACCCCTGCCATGAACAGACCGCCGACGGCCATCCCCAGCAGGATGGCCATCATTGGCCCTGGGCTGAC
>DAOTYL010000105.1:0-3162 GCA_034434955.1 Anaerolineae bacterium
TTATCTCCGCTCGGCGATGGAGTGGCTTTCAGTTCCACCGCCAGCGTTTCTCCGCAGATCACATCAGCAAACTGCTCAATCGCCCGTGCCAGGCGCTCGCTGGCGTGATAAGCGATGACGATGCGGTCGGCGATGTTGTAGTCCGCATCGCGGCGCAGGGTTTGCACGCGGCGGATGAATTCACGGGCCAGCCCCTCGGCTATTAGATTGCCATCCAGCACAATATCAAGCGCAGCGAGGTACGACCCCTCTTGGGCAACAGCATATCCTTCCACCGGGCGGAGCCGCACCTCGACCTCCTGCGGGGAGAGGACAACGTCTTGCCCATTAAAGGAAACCGTTACGCTCTGACCAGCTAGCAAGGACGCTGCCAGTTCGGGCGAGGCACCTTCACGCAGTACCTTCTGTAGGGCAGGGAAGTCCTTGCCAAAGCGTGGGCCGAGCATCTGCGGGAGCGGATTGAGTTCGTAGGTCACCACTGCCTGCGGATCGTCTAGCACCATGACCGCCTTGACGTTTAGCTCATCCGCGATAAGGCCAGCGTAGGCGTGCACAATGGCCGCCTGTGCGCCGGGCAGTGAGAAGGCCGCGCGGGCAAGTGGCTGGCGCACTTTGATCTGCACGCTATTGCGGGCAGCATGGCCTAGGCTCACCAGCCGCATCACGAGGCGCATCTCGTCCCTTAGGCGTTGATCGATCAAAGCAGGATCGTGCTCCGGCCAAAGCGCCAGGTGAACGCTCTCCGGCGCATTGCGGTCAACCGAGCCAACCAGGTTGCGGTAAATTGCCTCAGCGAGGAAAGGCATAGCAGGCGCCAGCAGCTTGCTCAACGTGACCAGACACTCGTAAAGCGTAAGATAGGCGGAAGCCTTATCCTCATCGCTCTCGCTCTTCCAGAAGCGGCGGCGCGAACGGCGCAGGTACCAGTTGCTCAGGTCATCCACGAACTGCTCAATGGGGCGCGTAGCACTGGGCACATCGTAGCTCTCATAGGCCTGCGTCACATCACGCACCAGCGCGTGCAGCTCGGAAAGCACCCAGCGGTCGAGCACACTGCGCTGCTCCACCGGCACGTCGATCTGTGTGGGGTCAAAGCGGTCCAAATTGGCGTAGGTGACGAAGAAACTGTAGGTATTCCACAGCGTCAGCCAGAAGGAGCGGAAGGCCTGCCCGACCAGATCGAGCGAGAAGCGGCGTGGTTCACCAGGGGGCGCGGCGGTGTACATATACCAGCGGAAGGCATCCGCGCCGTAAAGGTCGATCACGTCCCAGGGTTCGACGAACGTCTCCGGACGGCTTTTGGACATCTTGCGGCCGTCTTTATCAAGGACTAGACCGAGGCAGATCACATTCTTGTAGCACACGCTATTGAAGAGCAGCGTGCTAATAGCGTGCAAGGAGTAGAACCAGCCGCGCGTCTGGTCAACTGCCTCGCAGATGAAATCCGCCGGGAACTGCTCTTTGAACAATTCTTGGTTCTGGAAAGGATAGCCCCATTGGGCAACAGGCATTGCGCCGGAGTCAAACCACACGTCGATCAGCTCAGGCACGCGGCGCATAGTCCCTTGGCGGCACTGCGGGCAAGGCCAGACGATCTCATCGACATAGGGGCGGTGTAGGTCAAGGCTGGATTGATCGGTGCCACTCAGTGCGCTTAGTTCGGCGACGCTACCCACACAGTGTTGGTGGCGGCACTCTTCATTGTCACACACCCAGACCGGCAGCGGGGTACCCCAGTAGCGCTCGCGTCCCAGCGCCCAGTCTACGTTGTTCTCCAGCCAATCGCCAAAGCGTCCATCGCGGATATGTTCGGGGACCCAATTGATGGTCTTGTTGAGGGCCACCAGTGCATCACGACGGGCAGTAGTGCGGATATACCACGTCGGACGGGCATAGTAGAGCAACGGTGTGTCACAACGCCAGCAGAAAGGATAGGTGTGAGTGTAGATGCCGTGCCGGAACATCAGGCCGCGCACCTTCAGTTCTTCGATGATGTGCGGATCGGCATCTTTGACCCACATCCCTGCCCAGGGTCGCACCGCCTCGATGAAGCTGCCGTCGGGGGCGACAGTTTGCAAGACAGGAAGACCATGCTGACGCCCCACCTCCATATCGTCCTCGCCAAAGGCCGGGGCGATGTGTACGATGCCAGTGCCTTCCTCGGTGCTGACGAAATCGCCTGCGATAACGTAGGCATAATCCACATCCACCGGCAGGAAGTGATAGAGCGGCTCATAGTGCCAGCCCAACAGATCGCGCCCCTTTAGGTGCTCGACAATGGTATAGTCGGCAGCCTTCTCGGCCAACGCATAGCCAACCAGCGCCTCGGCAAGGATCAGGTGCTCCTGTTCGCCGCGCTCATCTCGACCTTCTACTTTGACGTAGTCCACCTCTTCACCAACGGCCAGCGCGACGTTGCCGGGTAGCGTCCAGGGGGTTGTCGTCCACACCAGGAAGTAGGTTGGTGTGCTGTACATTGGCTGCGTGACACGGAAGCGCACGAAGATCGAAGGGTCAGCAGTGTTGTCCTTGTACCCCAGATTCATCTCATGGCTGGAGAGCGGCGTGCCACAGCGTGGGCAGTACGGCACTACCTTATGCCCTTGATAAAGCAAGCCTTGATCCCAAAATTGACGCAGGATCCACCAGACACTCTGGATATATTCGTTGGTGAAGGTGATGTAGGCGTTATCAAGGTCCACCCAGAAGGCAATACGCTCGGTCAGCTCCTCCCAGTCCTTGATGTAGCGGAAGACGCTCTCGCGGCATTTCTGGTTAAAACGGTCAATGCCGTACTGCTCGATCTGCCACTTATGGCTGAAGCCGAGCTCTTTTTCCACCTCGATCTCGACCGGCAGGCCGTGCGTATCCCAGCCACCTTTACGTAGCACGTAGTAGCCACGCATGGTCTTGTAGCGTGGGAACATATCTTTGAAGGCGCGGGCCAGCACATGATGCGTGCCAGGGCGGCCGTTGGCTGTTGGCGGACCCTCATAGAAGACGTAGCGCGGCCCGCCCTCCCGTTCGCGCATGGTGCGCCGGAAGATGTCGCGCTCACGCCAGAAAGCCAACTGCGCCTTCTCTACATCCTGAACGTTAACTTTCGGTGAAACCGGCTCGAACATTGCGCCTCCCATTCAGATGCGTCAAGGTTGTTTCACA
>DAOTYL010000106.1:0-13734 GCA_034434955.1 Anaerolineae bacterium
GGCGAACCGCTGGTGCTGCTGACCGAGGTGGATAGCAACCGCAACCTGACCTTCCCCAACGATCGCAATCTGGATTTGCCCTACCTCTACCGCAGCTATGAGGACTACGTGCGCCTCTCCTATGACCTTGTGCAACGCGGTGTGCGCTTTGGCAACAACAACTGGACGCCCGTCCGCGCCCGCTCGTCTGCCGAGCCAGTGGAGCGCATCATCTCCATCACCAGCGAGCAGCTTGAGGCGTTGCTTAAGAGCGGTACCTACAGAGGCCAGCAGGTTATCAGCATTGAGGAGATGGCTCGCCAGATCGAGCAGGAGAACCTGCGGGCACGCATTGATATTCCCATGTCGCGTGTGGAATTGCGCACCGATGAATGGGGACATGATCTATGGCTGGACGTGGCACACCTGACGCTGGTGGAGTTATTGCTGCTGCGCTTTTACGCGGACGCAGACTTTGCCCGCGCCTTCCGCTACGACGTGGAGGACATCGCCCGCGCCCGACGCAATGAGTCGGCAGCGGCTATGCACGGCCTGCGTGCTGAGATCGAAGACCCCTTCACCGGTAAGCCTATCACCATGCGCAGTTTTCTGGGTTGGACGTTGGAGCAGGTGCGTCCGCTGGCGCTGGCACTTGACCGCTGGAAGTATCTGGAGCCACTGGTCGCCATGCATCGTGGGGCGCCCAACACAGCCGAGGTTTTGCGTCAGCGCATCCGACGCGAGATCGGTGACAGCAACATTGTTCCCCCAGAGGTGCTCGCTATGTTGGCTGAAGAGCGCGAGGCCGAGGTGCGTCGCCGCGTGCAGGGGATTGTCGCTGAGGTGGAGACAATGAGCAGTGCGGGTGAGCGGCTGCGGACGCTGATCGAATCTGCCCGCGCCGAGGTGCGCCGTTGGCCGGTCTCACCACGAGTGGCTTTCCATCCTGCCCGACACGCCTCCGTCGTCAGCGTGGGCTACGCCGATAAGACCAGCGAGATAGTGAACCTGGCGCAGCGGCTCATCCGCATCCCGTCTGTCAGCGGTGGAGTGAATGAACGGTTGGACGAGATCGCCCGTGCCGCTCACTTCATCCGTGACTATCTGGAGGGCGCAGGGGTGGCAGTGCGCGCCTTCGACGGCGGCAAGTACCCCGCTTTGCTCGCTTACTTCCCCGGTCAGCTCGCGGCGCCGGTGATGCTGTGTGGGCATTTTGATGTTGTCGAAGCGCAGGATGAGGCGCAGTTTGAGCCGCGCATTGAGGGCGATTACCTCTGGGGGCGGGGCAGCGCCGATATGAAAACGGTGGTGGCGACCTATCTGGTATGGATGAAAGACCGCATGGCAGAACCCGACCCCAAACCTCCCCTCAACCTGTTGCTGGTGGGCAACGAGGAGATCGGGGAGACCGAACCGATGGGCACACCGCATGCGCTCAAGGTACTGCAGGCCGAACGCAACTATATCCCTCGCTTGCTGATCGCAGGGGAGCGCACCGGCGAGCGAGGTGATGAGCTATTCGGTGCCGTGTGCACCGAGAACCGCGGCGTGCTGCGCATGAGGCTTGTGGCGCATGGGCAAGCCGGGCATACTGGAACCGGTCAGCCCCAGGCCGACCTTTCCGAGCGACTGCTGAAAGCCCGCGCCCGCTTGGTCAGTTTGTTTGCCCGCCATCTCACTTTGAACGCTCCTGATGGTTGGCGTTCTTCGTATACCTTCCCCTTTGTCAGTGTGGGGCAGCCGGGCATGTACAACGTGACCGCCACACGCGGCGAGCTGGGCGTGGAGGTGCGGCCTATCCCCCAAGATGACCTACCTGCGTTGCTGAAGGCTGTACGCACCTACGCTAACCGTGTAGGCCTTGACCTCTTGGTAGAGGTGCAGGATGCCGGCGTGGCCTGCGACCCCCAGAACTCTTACTTGTTGAAGCTACTGGAAGCTGTACGTGAAGTCTCCGGTGCGGAACCGATCGTGAGCAGGAAACTGCCGGGCACCAGCGCCCGCTTTGCACCGTATGGCCAGGGTGTAGTATGGGGACAGTCGGGGTTGGGGCCACATGCTCCTGATGAGCGGCACTTCATTCCCAGCATCAAGGGCTATTATGAAACGCTCAACGCCTTTGCTCGCCGTCTAAGAGGCTGAAAGCACAACGGGCGTTTAGCGCACTGTCTTCCGCCTCTTAACAGGAATCAGAGAGGTGGCCGCCGCAAGTGCCAATCGGTGACCTGCTGATAGGCGTGTGCCACGTTGAGCAGCGTCCCGGCCTGCGGCGCAATGAGCTGCATCCCCAACGGCAGCCCGTCACGCGTAAAGCCGCAGGGGATTGAGAGTGCAGACAAGTGGCTCAAACTGAATGGATAGGTGAAGGTCAACGGGTCGGGGGTGGGTTCTTCATCTGCGATCTCAATGGCGGCGATAGGCGTGGTGGGTGTCACCAGCACATCCACGTGCTCGGCGAATAGCTCTCCCAGCGCAGTCCGCCACGCTTGTCCGAGCCGCAAGGCCTGCACGTAGTCAACCGCGCGCAGTGTCATACCCCATTCGAGTTTGCGGCGCACGTCCGCACCGAAGCGCTGCGGCTCAGAGGCCAGTCGTTCATAGTGATAGACGGCCGAGTCAGCACGGCTGATGATACGCGCTGCCTGAAAAGCATCGGCCAGTAGGGGCAAGTTGACCTCGACCACCTTCATCCCCAGTTCAGCCAGCCGCTCAACAGCAGTGCGCACCGCTGCCACGCCATCCAGCGCCGTCTCCCGCCAGATGGCATCGTCATTCGGCAGGCCGAGGCGCAAGCCGCCGACCGACTTGCTGAGATGCTCGGCGTAGGAGGTTGTGCGGCCCAGGTCTAGCGCATCCAGCAGGAGAGCAACATCCTGTGCCGTGTGTGCAATGGGGCCGACCGTGTCAAGTGTCCAGCTCAGCGGAATGACTCCCTCTGTGCTGATCTGACCGGTGGCAGGACGCAACCCCGTCAGGCCGCATAGCGCTGCCGGCAAGCGCACCGATCCACCTGTGTCGGTGCCCAGCGCACCCAAGCACATCCCAGAAGCCACCGCCGCCGCCGAGCCGCCGCTGGAGCCGCCCGGACTCAAGGTGGTGTTCCAGGGGTTGCGGGCGGGACCATAATGGGGATTGATGTTGGTCGCGCCGAGGGCAAACTCATGGAGATGCGTCTTGCCGATGATGATAGCCCCTGCCGCACGCAGACGCCTGATAACAGCAGCATCTGCCGTTGCGATGTTCCCCCGCAGGAAGTCGCTGCCTGCCGTGGTGGGCACGCCTTCCACGTCGATCAAGTCCTTGACACCGACAGGGATGCCGTGCAACGGTCCCCAGTTCTCGCCACGCCGCAAGGCTTCAGCGGCATAACGTGCCTCGCGGCGGGCATCCTCAGCCAGGACGGTGAGGAAAGCATTTAGCAGGGGATTGAGCCGCTCAATGCGGTCAAGACACTCCTCCACCACATCCACCGGTGAAAGTGCCCGCCGATGGATTTGCTGGGCGGCCTCAACGAGGGTGAGTATAGTTCCCACGGCTATTTAAGCTCCCCCCAGCTGCGCCCTGCCCGTGCATCCACACGCAAGGGCACGTCCAGCGGATAGGCGTTCTCCATCACCTCTCGCACCAACGTCAACGTCTCTCCCACCTCCTCATCGGGCACTTCCAACAGCAACTCATCATGCACCTGAAGGATCATGCGCCCGCGCAGTCCGCGCTCGTGCAAAGCGCGATGCAGCCGCACCATAGCGATCTTGATGATGTCCGCCGCCGTGCCCTGAATGGGCATGTTGATCGCCTCACGCTCGGCGGCCCGACGCTCAGCCATCGCCCGTGAGCTGGTATCTGTGGATTGGAGCGCAGGGAAGTAGCGCCGCCGCCCCAACAGCGTCTCCACATAGCCGCGCTCGAGGGCCTGCCGCTTGGTCGTCTCAATGTACTCGCGCACCCTGGGGAAACGCTCAAAGTAGGTGCGGATAAAGGCTTCGGCTTCAGGAAGCGTCAATCCTGAGTCGCGTGCCAACCGGAAGGCGCTCATACCATACATCAACCCGAAGTTGACCGCCTTGGCGAAACTCCGTTGGTTAGGCGTGACAGCTTCCAGCGGGATGTTGAAGACCGTGGCAGCGGTAGAAGCGTGGATGTCTTGGTTTTGCCGAAAGGCCTGGCGCAGTCCCTCATCGCCGGAGATGTGCGCCATGATGCGTAACTCCACCTGCGAATAGTCGGCGCCAATGAGCTTGCAGCCCGGCGCAGCGATGAACGCCTCGCGCACGCGGCGCCCTAAGTCGCTGCGGATAGGGATGTTTTGCAGGTTCGGCTCGCTGGAGCTGATGCGTCCCGTGACAGCACCCGTCTGATTGAATGAGGTATGGATACGTCCGGTAGTCGGGTTGACCATTTGCGGCAGCGCCTCTACGTAGGTGGAGCGCAATTTTTCCACCTCACGGTAGTCAAGGATGGCGCGTACCACGCCAGTAGTATCCACTTCCAGCAGGGCCTCTAGCACATCGGCCGCAGTAGAATAGTGGCCACTCTGCGTGCGACGCAGCCCTTGGGTGGGCAATTGCAATTTGTGGAAGAGCACATCGCTTAGCTGCTGGGTAGAGTTGATGTTGAAAGCATAGCCCACGATGTCATAAATCTCACGAATGTGCTCCTCCAGCAGCCGGTTTAGGTCGGCGGCCATCTCGCGCAGAAAATCCGTATCCACCAGCACACCGGTCATTTCCATATCCATGAGCACCGGCACCAGTGGCATCTCGATCTCGTCGAACAGATGGGTGAGGTTGTTGGCAGCCAGATCGCGCGCGATCGGCTCAACCAACTGCAGTGTCATGTCGGCGTCGGCAGCGGCATAAGGAGCCACACGCTCCACAGGCACAAGGTCCATGGTGATCTGCTTGCGGCCTGTACCCAGCAGCTCCTCGATCTCGGTCATTTCCACGCCCAGCCGGAAGAAGGCCAATGTTTTAAGACCCAGCTTGCCTTGTTGGGTGCTGGGATGCACCAGCCACTCGCCGATCATGGTGTCAAAACGCAGTGGGCTGACCTGCAACCCATGCCGGGCCAGTACAATAGCATCGTACTTGACGTTGTGACCATACTTGGGAATGGAGGGGTTCGTCATGGCGGGGCGTAATCGCTCCACTACCAGCGCCAGCGGAAGTTGCTGCTCTCCTTCTAACTTATGCCCCAATGGAATGTAGTAGCCTGTGCCCGCCTCCACAGCCAGCGAGAGGCCTACCAGATCCGCCCGCATGGGGTCGGTGCTGGTCGTCTCGGTGTCCAAGGCGATGGCCTGTGCAGCCTCCAGCCTTGCCGCCACCTCGTTGAGGGTAGCTTCATCGCGCACGATAACGGTGCGTGTGGGCGGCGCAGAAGCAGGTAGGAAGGTTACATCGGCGGTCGGCCCGGCTGGGGGCGGCGTACTTTCGAACAGCGGTAGTTGTGCGCTCTTTACAGCCTGCTGTTTGCCGCCCGGCATCCGCTCATCGCCCTCGGCGGGGATCAGGCCAAGCAGCGAACGGAACTCCAACTCGCGAAAGATAGCAGCGACCTTTTCGCGGTCGTAGTCTTGCGTGCGGCAAGCCTCCAGATTGAACTCCAGCGGGACATCGGTGACAATGCGGGCTAGGTCACGGCTGAGGTAGGCCATCTCGCGGCCTGCTTCCAGAGCGCTGCGCACACGGGCACTCTGAATCTCGTCCAGATGGGCGTA
Source organism: Anaerolineae bacterium (assembly GCA_034434955.1). GTDB lineage: Bacteria > Chloroflexota > Anaerolineae > Aggregatilineales > UBA3940 > DAOTYL01. Next base: position 5,699 of record DAOTYL010000106.1, read on the forward strand.
GATGTTGTCCAACGTGCCGTAGGTCTGGATCAACTCGGTAGCCGTCTTTTCACCGATGCCTGCCACGCCGGGGATGTTATCGGATTTATCGCCCACCAGTGCCTTGAAATCCACAATCTGCTGGGGGTCGAAACCGAAGCGTTTGCGCACCGCCTCAACGTCGTATACCTCCACCTCACCGGAACGTGAGCCGGGGAGTTGCACCCACGTGTGCTCATCCACCAACTGCAGCAGGTCCTTATCGCCCGTCACAATAAGCGTTTCAAGGCCTTGCTGGGCAGCCAACCGCGCCACCGTCCCGAGCACATCGTCGGCCTCGTAGCCTTCGACCTCCAGTGTGGGGATGTTGAAAGCCCTGAGCACCTCGTGGATACGCCCAATCTGGACGTGCAGACTGTCCGGCATCTTCTGGCGGGTGGCCTTGTAATCACTGAAGAGGGTATCGCGGAAGGTCGTCCCCACATCAAAACTGACCGCCAAGTAGTCCGGCGGATTATCCCCTGCAATCAAACTAACCAGCATACGGGTGAAACCATAGGTTGCATTGGTCGGTTCACCCGCGCGGGTGGTCATCTCCGCCTGGATGGCGAAGTACATGCGGTAGGCCAGCCCATGCCCATCAATGAGAACCAGACGTTTCCGCCGTTGTTCGACCATAGCGTCCTCGCCCCTATCAGGCAGAATGGAAGAACCGTCATGATCTTATCACACCCCGGCCTGGCATGCTGGCCGGGGGCAAGCAAAAAGCCCCCACGCTGATTGCAGGGGGCTGCCCAGCAAACTTTACAACAGTTAGCGTGATTTCAGGTGATCACGACGGAGTTCTCACCGCCGTAGGGATGCGCCACATACTTATCCGCATCCGGATCATTATGCCATGAATGACCGTTGACAAAGTAACGATATTGGTATTCCCGCCCCGCCTTCAGCTTGACCTCTGCCACCCAGGTACCGTCTTCCTGACGGGTCATAGGGTTGGCATCTTTGTCCCAGCTGTTGAAGTCACCCACCACTGAAGCCGACCGGACTTCGGTTCCTTCGGAAAAGATAAAGGTCACCACACAGGTTGATCGGTCAGCGCTATAGCGTTTTTTAATCATGGCGTCACTCTCCGCTCACTATGGCCAGGACAGGTAGCCCCTCGGCTCAGTGCTGCAGGATTTTGCTCAAGAACAGCTTCAGGCGCTCGTGTTCCGGGTTGACGAAGAACTTTTCGGGGGTGCCTTCTTCGATGATCTGGCCGTAGTCCATGAAGATCAGCCGGTCGGCTGCGGCGCGTGCAAAGCCCATCTCGTGGGTGACGACAAGCATGGTCATGCCCTCTCTGGCCAACTCCAGCATGACGTCCAGCACTTCCTTGATCATCTCCGGGTCCAGCGCCGAAGTCGGCTCGTCAAACAACATGATCTTAGGGTTCATAGCCAGCGCACGTGCGATCGCCACGCGCTGCTGCTGCCCCCCGGAAAGCTGGCTGGGATATTTGTCGGCTTGCTCGGGGATGCCCACACGGGCTAATTGCTCACGGGCGATGCGTTCCGCCTCTTCTTTAGAGCGTTTGCGTACTACCCGCTGGGCCAGCATGATGTTCTCCAAAGCGGTGAGATGGGGGAACAGGTTGAAAAGCTGGAAGACCATCCCCACTTCGGCCCGCACGCGGTTGATGTCCGTCTGGTGATGCGTCAGGTGGATGCCGTCAACCCAAATCTCGCCGCTTGTCGGGGTCTCTAGGTGGTTGATGCAGCGCAGCAGGGTGCTCTTGCCGGAGCCACTGGGGCCGATGATGACCACAACCTCGCCGCGTTTGACACGCAGGTTGACGCCTCTCACCGCCTCGACGCGCCCGAAGCGCTTATATAGGTCCTGCACGATGATAATATCATCGGATGGTGGCGGTTGTCCGTTCACCGCTCAACCTCCTCTCCAGCGTCCTGACACCGAATGAGAGCAGGAGCGTCATGCTCAAATATAGAATAGCCACTGTGTTGAAGACTTCAAACACGCGGAATGTGCTGGAACGCTGGATGCGCCCCAATTGGGTCAACTCTGGGACGGCCAACACTGTTGCGAGGGAGGAGTCTTTCAGCATGGCAATAAAATCGTTGCCCAAGGGGGGCAGCACACGCCGAATAGCCTGTGGCAGGATCACATAGCGCATCGCCTGCAAGTAGGTCATCCCCAGCGAACGGGCGGCTTCCATCTGCCCCCGCTCGATAGACTGAATGCCCGCTCGGAAAACCTCGGCCTCATACGCGCCGTAACCGAAAGCCAACGCAGCAGTAGCGCGGAGCTCAAAACTGATATTGCGCAGGTCAAGGCTTGCTAGAGTGGCGATGTTGAGAGCGGTGCCGAGCTTGACCAGCAGGTCGACGACGATGGGCAACAGTACAAAAGCGAAGTAAAGCATGAGGACGACCAGCGGCACGCCGCGCACGACTTCTACGTAGAGGGTGGATAGGTTGTACAGAATAGGGTTGCTGGAAACGCGCGCCAGCCCGGCGAACAGCCCCAGAATCGTGGCTATCCCAAAGCCAATCAACGTGATGCGAATGGTCAGCAGGATGCCCTCAGTTGCCGTTGCCGTAGGCCGCCCGAAGATCATCACGTTGAACGTCTCACGGTAGTTGGGATTAGTCAGCACAGTGTAGATAAACACAACGGCGGTCAGGATGAGGATCGAAACCCACCAGGGAATGCGTGCCCATCCTATTTTCAGGAAACCCCCTTTGGGGCGCTCTCCCTCGGCAAATCCCTGCTCAGGTCCTTTGCTCACGGGCCTTTGCTCCTTTGGTGCACTACATGCTGATCAGGGATGTGCAGTGGGCAGGGGAAACCCTGCCCACTGTGTAAGCGCAGCCCTACAGGCCTAGGGGTTGAACCACTTGTCGTTGAGCTGCTGGAGTGTCCCGTCGGCTGCCATAGCTGCCAGCGCTGCATTGAAGGGGTCGATCAGATCGCTGCCGGGCGGGAAGACCAGCGCCAGCTGCTCATCAGAGGTGATGCCGGGGATGATCTCTAGCTTGCCGGGGTTGGCGTTGCTCAGGCCCACAGCTGAGACGGTGTCCACCACCACGGCATCCACATCGCCCGCCAAGAGAGCCTGCGTGGCCGTCGGGAAGTCCTCAAACGAGGTGACGCGGTCAGCGCCCACGAAGTCGATGGCTGCAATCTCGTTGGTCGTGCCGATCTGCGTTGCCACTTTGAGCTCGGGGTTTGCCTTGAACTCTTCCGGCGAGGCGAAGCGCGTCTCACCGGCACGCACCAGTAACACCTGGCCGATGGTCACGTAGGCGCAGGAGAAATCCACCTGCTCGTCGCGCTCAGCGGTATAGGTAACGCCGTCAAACAGGACGTCGTACTCGCCGGCGGCCATCGCCGGGAAGATGCCCTCCCAGGCTGCCTCGGTGAAGACCGGAACGCAGTTCAAGCGCGCGCAGATTTCGCGCCCTACATCGTAGTCCCAACCTACACCCTCGCCAGTGGCCTCATCAATGTAGTTGAAGGGCCGGTAGGCGTTCTCCACCGCCATGGTGATCTCCCGGCCCCCCAGATCGGGCACTTCCCCAGCTTCAATATCCCAGCATGTGGGCCAAGGGAGCGCCGCCTCCTCGGTGGCTTCGGCCTCGGGTGTCGGCGTGGCAGTGGGTCCGGCACAGGCAGCCAACAGCAAGGCGGCCACGATCATTAAGAAGAATAACGTGCGCTTTTGCATAGGGTCCTTCTCTCCTTCCTGTTTGTCGGTGCTTATTATCTTCTGGCCGGTTTTGAACACGCAACGCCCGCTGAATGAACCACTCACGGGCGTGCCCCTGCCAGAAGATAATATAGTTGACAGACAGTATAAGGGAAGGAGAATGGCTTGTCAATCCGCGTTGTGGCGAAAACGCCATTTCAAGTAGATGAACAGCGGATATTGAAACATCTGTTCTATTATGGTATGATAGGCATATCACAGCAGGTGCCGCTATCTTGGTGTTTGAGATCGGTTTGCGCTAAGATGAAAACCTACAGCATAATACTGCGTAGTAGTGGATAAGCGCGGCGTGCGCTGGGTCGGCAGTGTTTTATGGACGCCCACAGAATCTGCGGGCAGGTGGGGTTGAGAACATGGCAAGGAACAAAGAGGAGCCAGAGCGGCGCGGAGGTTTTCGCCTCCCCGGTGGAATTGGCTCACTGAACCCCTTCGGCAAGAAGCAAGAAGAGGAGGAGCAGCCGTTGGGTGGTGTCCCATCGGGCGGACGACCGGCAGGTGGTATACCGCCAGTGGGTTCGCCGCCCTCCGGCCGTCCTGGGCTGGCGGGCCGCAGCGGGGCAAGGGAGGAAGAAGAGCAAGGCGGCGGTTTACTAGGGGGAATCCGCTCGCGCTTGCCCCGTCTGCCGCTAGGGGGCAAACGGGAGGAAGAGCCGCCTCCCTCCGCTCCGCGCCCCGCTCAGCCCCCTGGGGGGAGGCCGGGAACACCACCCCTAGGGCGCAGCCCGGGCGCTCCTTCACCGCTCGGTGGTCTGGGTAGCAGCTTCCCAGGTGACGAGGAAGAAGAGGAAGAAGAACCAGCACGTAGGTCACCGCTAGGTGGGACAGGACGGCCAGGAGGACTTCCGGGAGGGCCACCCGGTGCGCGGCCCAGCCCTGGGGGGCCGCCGTCTCTCGGCAGCCCGCCCGGCGGACGCCCCTCATCGCCAGCCCGACCCGGCGTGCCAGGGGCAGCCCCAGGAGGGCCACCGCGCCCCGGCAGCTTGCCCGGCACAGGCCCAGTTTCACCTTCGCGGCCTGCTGGGCCGCCGGGCACAGGGACTAGCAGCCTGCCGCGTCCCGGCGCTTTGCCCGGAGCGCCACCTTCAGGCCCTTCGGCTCCTTCACCGGGTGGATTTCCTCGCCCCGGTGGGCCGCCTGGTGCAGCGCCAGGGACGGGTTCGCCCCCCCGACCGTCCTCTCCTACACGGCCCGGCGGGCCGGGCGCTCCTCCGGGAGTGGGGGGACCTCCCCGTCCAGGCGGCTTAGGGGGGCCAACCGCACAGCCCGTGTCCCCTGCTCGGCCGGGGGGCGTTCAACCCGCTGGAGGGCCACCTGCCGCCCGTCCCGCCTCACCGCCCCGACCCGGCACTACATCCGCACCGACTATGCCCGGGGGCATCAGCACCCCCGCCGCCGGAGGTGCTCCCGCCGCACGCGGAGGCGCAGCTCCCCGCGTGCGTAGCAAACCCAAGGCTGCCGAGGCAGAACCGCTGCTCTCACTGGATACGAAACTGGACATCATCGGCGGGGCATTGATCCTCGTTGCCCTGCTCACGCTACTCAGCTTCCTCTCCAAAGAATCGGGCGCACTGGTGCGCATCTGGTTGCGCTTCATCTACCAGATGTTCGGCTGGGGCGCATTTGTCGTCCCCTTTGTGGTAGGTGGTATCGGCATCTGGTTGATTTGGCGTCGCTTTGGTCAGAACGTGCCCCGCCCCGATCCGGTACGTATCGCCGGCGGAGTGCTCTTCTTTGTAGCGCTGCTGGTGTTCATGCATGCAGCAGTGGCCGCAAGCAGCCCCATTGGGCCGCTCTACATTAATCCGGCGCTCGCTGATCCCTCAACGCCGGGATATACGCCGCAACTGATTTGGGAACAGGCGCAGGCCTGCCCAGCCCGTCCCCAGACACTTATCGATCAGGGCTGGATTGTCCAGAATGGCTACTGGAGTAGCTACGATATCGCCAAGTGCGGACATGGTGGTGGTTTGCTGGGAGCCTTCATCCAAGTCTCTCTGCAGAACTTGCTAGGCAGCGCGTCAGTCTTCGTAATTGCTCTTGCCGCCATGTTCGCCGGCGCACTGATGGCCACGCGCACCACACTGAAGGAAGCCTTACAGTACATTAGCGGTGCTTTCCAGCGGATGCAGCGCCCGCGTCCGGCGGCCGCGCCAGCGGCACTGCAAGGAGCAACGCCGTCATCCACAACCCCAGCACCAAGCAGGGCTGCTGGAGGAGGAGTGCCTGCAGCACCAGAGGGGCCCAAACCCCCTACCCCCACCCCTGTTCCTACAGGACGCCCATCCATTGTGACAGGCCTTGGGCCAGCGGGCACGCCGCCTACGCCATCCGGTGCTCCCGCAGCAGGAGTTGGGCCGGCGGCTCCCGCGCCCGGCACACCTACGCCCGCTCCCCCACCGAGACCAGCGCCAGCGTCACCCACGCCGACACCCCTTGGTGAGCGACCGGTTGGCCCATCCGGCGCTCCTACGCCCCCTCCCACGCCAACGGGGATGCCGCCTGCCGGATTGCCGGGCGCACCACGCCCCGGCTCGCCGCCTGCACCAGCCACATCACCCACTGGCCCCGGCCAGATCGGCGGTACGCCCTCTGCACCACCGGAAAGGCCGGCTACCCAACCGCCTCTTCCACTGACCGGTACAGGCGCCCCGCCGAGGCCATCCGGCCCATCTCCTCTGCCCGGCAGACAGCCCCCCGAACCTGCGGAGCAGATGGGAAAACCACCCGGGCCGCCTGCGATGCCGGGTCAGCCGCCGTCCGTGCGCCCCGGCATCCCCGCAGGGCCAACGGTGCGCCCGCCCGAACCCGAAGACGAAGAGTTTGACGAGGACGAGGGAGAAGACGACGAGTCACCTGGGATGAGCACCGGCGGGCCAGGCCCATTGCCGCGCCCTGGTGCGCCCCCGCTTCCCACCCGCCCCGTCCCCGGAGGCCCACCGCCGTCCGGGCCGGAAGGACCGCGCTCACCTTTTCCACGGCCCGCCGGCCCGCCGAGTACAGCGCCATCGCGCCCCGGTCCTGAACCGACCCGCCCCGGTAGCGGACGGACTTTCGGCCCACCGCCTCCGCCCTCAATTGGCGGTGCTCGTCCGGCGCCCAAACCGACACTCCCGATGAGGCCGGAAGAGGAGCTACCCCCCGGGGACGAGGATCTCGACTTCGATCTTGACGATCTGCGTGGTGTGGATGAGGAGATAGACGAAGCCACCGACCTCGACGAGCGGACACCGCCCACCGATCAGATCATTAAGGAGCTGATCGATGACGACGGGAAGGGCGCGTCCGGCGCACACCCGCCCGCTATGCCGCCCAGACCGCCGGTTGTGGGTCGCCCCACGCAGACGCCCGAGACAGAGTGGGGAATCAAGCCCGGCGGCTTGAGTATGGGCGGTAGTGCGCCTACCCCTGCTCGGAGCACCGCCGCACCGGTGGTCGCTCCAAGTAGGCCACCTGTGCCGACGGCGGTTCCTCGCCCGGCCCCGACAGGTGAGGCAGTTTCCACACGACCTCCCAAAGTTGAGGCCGAGAAGAAAGAAGAAAAGCCGATATGGAAACTACCCCCCCTCGATATGCTGGAGCCGGGTGACGATAAGGGCGTTAGCGAGGAAGAGTTGCGCCAACGCGCTGCTATCATCGAGCAGACGCTGGCCAGCTTTGGCGCTCCCGCACGTGTGGTGGAGGTCAACCACGGACCGGTGATCACTCAGTTCGGCCTTGAGCCGGATTACATTGACGGGCGAGCGGGCAAGCGCGTCAAGGTAAAGGTGGGCAAGATCAGCGCTCTGGCTGACGATCTGGCGCTCTCACTGGCTGCACCTTCCATCCGCATTGAAGCGCCGGTGCCGGGCAAGGGCTACGTAGGGGTTGAAGTGCCCAATGCCCAGCCGGGCATCGTCCGCCTGCGCGAGGTGATGGACACGCCGGAGTTCCGCGCCCTTAAATCGCCGCTGAAGCTGGCGCTGGGGAAGAACGTCTCCGGCGAACCCATTGTGGCCGACCTCACCGCTATGCCGCACCTGCTGATCGCAGGCACGACCGGTTCAGGCAAGTCGGTGTGCATCAACGGCATCATCTGCACCATGCTGATGACCTGCACGCCCGATCAGCTGAAGATGATCATGGTGGACCCCAAGCGTGTTGAGCTGACCAATTACAACGGCATCCCACATCTGATGGCACCTGTGGTGACCGAACTGGAACGCATTGTCGGCGTGCTGAAGTGGGTCCAGCGCGAAATGGACGACCGCTACCGCAAGTTCGCTATGGCGGGCGCGCGCAACATCAC